>CAZNDQ010000108.1:0-10191 GCA_964571825.1 uncultured Planctomycetales bacterium
GCCGGGCGAGCCGCTTCGCACTGCGTGCTCAGCCTGGCAACGATCGTTCGCCCTGACGGGCGGGGAAGGCAGCGATTTCAGATTTGAGATTTGAAATGAAGGGGGAACGGACGAACACGGACCCCCGACACACAGCGGGCGCTGCGCGCCCGGGAGCGATCTTCGATCGCGCTGAGTGTTGAGGGCGGGCGGACAGGGACCCCCGACGAGCGGTGAATGCGTCGCATTCAAGAGCGACTACGTCGCACCGCTCGTCGAGGGCGGGGAAGGCAGCGATTTCAGATTTGAAATGAAGGGGGCACGGACGAACACGGACCCCCGACACGAGCCCCCAGACATGCAACGCGACGTTGTCGCAGGTAACGCTGCGCGTCAGTTGCATGTCGAGGGCAGGACGGACGCTTTGCGTCCGAGAGTGGCTACGCCACGCCTCGCGTCGAGGGCAGGCGAGGTGGACGAGGTGGACGAGGTGGACGAGGTGGACACGGCGTTCGGCCGAGAACGGTGTAACAGCTGACAGGTGAGGGGTGCACGGATCGAGGTAAACAAGGGGAAAGGGGCGGAAGCACAATCCGGGCATGGCGGGGGCAGATGACGCCGACCGCGTTGGTGGGGCAGCGGGAGAAGGTGCTGCTCTCGGAGCGGGCGGCGACGAGGGCGGGGTCAGGCGATGGCGCGGGCGTAGTCGGCGGCGGACATGAGCTTTTCGTATTCCGCGGGGGCGGTCACCTGGACCTTGATCATCCAGCCGGATTCGTAGGGGTCGTTGTTGACGAGTTCGGGCTGTTCGGCGAGGGCGTCGTTGCGGGCGACGACGGTTCCGGTGACGCCGCTGTTGAGTTCGGCGGTGGCCTTGACGGACTCGATCTCGCCGAAGGGCTTGCCGGCGTGGACAGCGGCGCCGACCTTCGGCAGATCGACGTAGGTGATGTCGGTGAGTTCGTCGGCCGCGTGCTGCGTGATGCCGATGGTGACGACGTTGCCGTCGAGGAGGTGCCATTCGTGGGAGTCGAGATACCGTCGGTTTTCGGGAACGCTGCTCACGGCTGATTCCTTTGCGAACTTTGTGACATTTTCTATTTCGGAAGTTTATAAAAGGGCAGGGGCACGACGCGTGCCTCCTCGACCCGGCCGCGCAGGTCGATCCGGACGGCGGAGCCGGGGGCGGCGAGTTCCGCGGCGACGAAGCCCATGGCGATGCTTTTGCCGAGGGTGGGGCTCATCGTGCCGCTGGTGACGACGCCGGCGGGGCGGTTGTCGGCGAGGATGTCGGCGCCCTGGCGGGCGATGCGCTTTCCGGCGAGTTCGAGGCCGACGAGGCGGCGGGCCGGGCCGTGTTCCTTGACGCGGCGCAGCGCCTCGACGCCGATGAAGTCGTGGTCGAGGTGGACGCACCAGTCCTGTCCGGCGGAGATGGAGTCGATGTCTTCGGTGAGTTCGTGGCCGTAGAGGGGCATGGCGGCCTCCAGGCGGAGGGTGTCGCGGGCGCCGAGGCCGGCGGGTTTGACCTGGCGGCGGAGGGAGTCCTCGCCCTGGATGAAGTTGTAGGCCATCTCGGCGGCCGGGGCGGGGACGATGACCTCGACGCCGTCCTCGCCGGTGTAGCCGGTGCGGGAGAGGGTGTAGCGCATGCCCATGAAGTCGCCGGTAGTGAAGCGGTAGCGTTTCAGCTCGGAGGCCTTGACGGGGAGCATGGCGTCGAGGAGCGGGATGGCGCGCGGGCCCTGGACGGCGATCATGGCGGTCTGCTCGGTGCGGTCGAGGAGTTCGACGTTGCGGCCGGTGAGATGGGCGCGGATCCAGGCGACGATTTTTTCGCGGTTGGAGGCGTTGCAGACGACCATCCAGTGGTCGTCGTAGCGGTAGACGAGGACGTCGTCGAGGATGCCGCCGTCTTCGCGGCACATGTGGGCGTAGGCGGCCTGTCCGGGGGCGACGCGGGCGAGGTTGCGGGTGACGAGGCGGTCGAGGAGGGGCTGGGCGTCGGGCCCGCGGAGTTCGAGTCGGCCCATGTGGGAGACGTCGAAGAGGGAGCAGGAGGAGCGAGTGTGGAGGTGCTCTTCGACGATGCCGGTGAAGAGGATGGGCATCTCCCAGCCGGCGAAATCGACGAGGCGCGCGCCGAGGGAGACGTGGATGTCGTAGAGGGGAGTTCTGAGCACGAGAATCGCCACCTTTCCGCAGGCAGAGGGGAAAGGGTAGGGCCCGCGGAAAGGGGTGTCAAACGGGGGCGGGGATCGGGTAGTGGTTCACTTAGGTCCGATCCGCCCGATTGATCCGCCCGCCCGTTGCCCGCTCCCGCTGCTCCAGCATATCCACTAGGTCCACCATGGTGTACTGGCGATCGGCGACGCCCGCCTTACAGGCCGGGGTCATACCGTCCAAGCTCATGTGCTTGCGGGCGAAGTTGTAGAACCAGTAATGCAACGCGATCGCGTGGGCGTGGTTCTCAATCGTCTTGCTGAATGCGTTCGTCAAACGGGTGTGCCGACGATTCGCCATTCTGAGGGTTAGATTCTGGCGCTCGACATAGCTAGTCGAAACATGATCGGGGTCTGGCTTACCAAATTGCTTCATCTTGCGCGTGCCGTTGCACTTGCCCGGGCTGTACTTTCGCTCCGGGCTTTGCGGACCGCCCTCGGGGCCGTACAGCTTCACCAGCATCGCGTAGTCCACGAACGTACCGAAAGCGTTTTCTACCGCATCCAAATAGACGCCGTGCCCATCCGTCGTTAACTGGACGCGCGTTGTGATCCGACCCGCCACGTCGAGCATGAAACGATGCGCGCACTCCGCGTTGCGCTTGCCGACTAGGTAGGCTAGACAGAGCTTTGTGTCAGCATCGACACTAACCCACGTCCAAGCGTCGCCATAGCCTTGTGCGCCCTTCTCGACGTTCTTTTGCTTGGCGCCAACGTACGCCCAGATTTCGTCACACTGGACCCGGCGCGAGCGTACACCACGCACAACGCGATCGTGAAACTCTTGGCAGATCACGCCCACGTCGGTCAGTAGGCGCAGCACCGTCAGCTTGCTCACGCCGCACAGGCGGGCAGTTGAATTGACGGAATTGCCCTCGACAAGGGCCGTCAGGATCAGGGCCCGCCTGGTTCGGTCTAGCTTTCTCATGCAATTATTGTAGCCACAAAAATTATGGAGTCAATGACGTGGCACAAAAAATCTACGGAATTCGCTGTTGACTTCGGCGATTTAATGTGGTACTAGTGTGTCATGGGCAGAACCAAGGGTCCAGGTCGCCCGCGTAAGCTCAACCGCGACAGGCGGGACGATACTCTTAGAATTCGGCTCACCCGGAACGAGCGGAAGCTGATAGACGCCAAGGCGGCGGAGCAGTCCCTCGATACATCAACGTGGGCGCGGTCGGTGTTGGTTTCCGTGGCACAAAAAGCCCGTGTCAACTTGACCGGCGTGCCTCCCGATAATACGGTATGAAGCGCGCCGAGTAGCCACGGACAGACGGGATCGCCGTCTGTCCGTGGCCCAAGGCGAGCGCCAGTGCTACTTCTGGCACAGGCTGCGTGCGATGCCAATTAGCATCCGCCGCAACCACAGAAGAAAGGCGGTCGGGTCCATGACCCACCTCCCTTTGATGCGTCCGCGTGGGTGTGGCTTTTCCAGGGAAACACCTGCGCAGACTAGGTAGGCTGGGGGGTCGCGGCCTACAACGCCGCGACCCCTTCAGCCGTATTCACTTTCGCCCCCCTTGAGCGGCGAGAATTTCCTGCGCAACCTCCATAAGACTGCCTTTGATTCGTATGCCTCGGCCGGTTCCGACTCGACACTCCTCAAATGGATCGTGGTCGTCGTTTGACGCAAGACTTATTCTCTTCGCCCACGTCCGCGCTGCTCCACGCATTGCCTTGCCTTTCTTGCCGACCAAGTCTCCCACCGTGTTCACTGACAATCCGCCCGACCCGGCTTCAACGAGTTTCCTGAGGAGCACTATGTCCGTGGTGCCCCCGCTGCGCGGCAATTTGTCGGTAGCAGTAGCTTGGGCCGTCTGGACATCCCCGCCACCCGGAGAACCGGCGACCGAGTCGCCAAGCTGTCCATATCGTGAAATGAGCTGGTCCAGTTCTTCCGGAGAAGGGTCAATGATCTCAAGATTTCCGATACGAATCCTCATGAGAATCGCTCCAATACCGTGAAACCAGTTTACACGGTTGCGCCAACGGAAACGAATCATAGCGTGAATTCTGGGCAACGCAATGGGGAGTTAGGATTTTTTGTGGGGGTCTGTGGCGGGCGGGGGGTTTGGCAGATCGGACCGGTCCGGGGATAGCTGCTTGACCATCCATGCGGCCAATTCGTTGGGGTCGGTCGGCCTAGGGCCGCGCCCATCGGGCGGCGATTGTGGGGGTGTGATCTTCTGGGGCTTTCGCGGTTTCGACTTGACGGGCTTACGCTTGCTCACGCCCTCATTGTAGCGGACGCCCGGCGGCGGGGCGACAGTCAGAGTGAACCACTACCGGGGATCGCGGTGGCGGAGTCGCTGGCGAAGATCGGGGCGACGCCGGGGGGGCTGCTGTAGGCGATCATCAGCAATTGGGTCAGGCGATTCGAGTGAATGCATGACGGGTGGTTGAACTGCGCGCAGAAAAAGGCCCGCGGGAGGATGTACCCGCGGGCCCGGGGTGTCAGCGTTGATCGCGGCGCGAACGGCCGGCGAGCGGGCTCATCCGTTGAAGGCGGCGGAGAAAGAGGAGAAGTCGACGAGGTCGACGTCGCCGTCGGCGTCCATATCGGCACATTCGCAGCCGGGGTCGGCTGAGATGCCGGGGCCGGAGAAGCATGACGAGAAGGTGCTGTAGTCGACCAGGTCGACGTGGCCGTTGCGGTCGAGGTCGCCGGGGAGGGGGCCGCAGGTGTCGGGGGGCGTCGCGGCGGCGGCGAGCCAGAAGCCGCCGGAGAGTTCGAACTCGCCGCCGGACATGGCGCCCGCGTCGTGCTGTCCGATGGTGCCCTCGAGTTGGAAGTCGCCGCCGGCGCAGTAGCCCCCGCCGCCGTCGATGGTGTACCAGGAGAGGGCGAGTTCGGCGGCGCGGACGAAGGGCGAGAGAGCCGCGAGGCACATCACAATCAGGGTCGATGTCATTCGCTTTGTTGTCATCATTGAATCCTTTCGTTTTCGGTCCGCGGGCGGCGGGCCGTATCAGTGTTGACTTTCACTTGGTTGTCAGCGGTCGTCTTTTTGCGGACCGGCTCAGCGCTCGCCGAGGGCGATGAAGTTGAATGCGCCGTCCTGGAGGATCCCGCTCTCGTCGCGGATCGAGACGCGGAAGCCGGCGGTGGAGATATCGTCATCGATTACGGCGTAGCGGTTGTCGCCTGTGTCGTTGAAGGTGGTGATGGTGACGACGGGGATCTGCGTGAAAGCGCCGGAGGGGAACGTCACTTCGTAGCGGCCGATGGCGAGTCGCTGGGCGGTGACACCGGCGCTACTGCGATTGGGGCCGGCGGTACCGTCCGGTTCGATCCAGCCGCGCACGAGGCTGGTGGCGGCGACGTCGGCGACGGCGTGGTAGGCGGCGTTAGGACCGAAGCGGAGATTGCCGGCGGCGTTGACGGAGAGGAAAGGTGAATAATCTCCAGCGGGATCGAGGACATGGGTTCGGAAGCGCTGGTCCCAGGCTGCGTGGTGCGACGATCTGCCGCCGGGGTAGGTTCCGGCACCGTCAAGGACCCATTTCACGGGCGCGATGCCGGTAATCTGAATCGTGTACTGGTTTCCGGCGACGACGGGGATGGCCTGGGTGAACTCGGCCGTCTGCCATCCGACGCTGGGCGATGCGGGAATCGCGGCTGTGGCGAGAAGCGATCCGCCTGAGCCCTGTCCGGCGTAGAGCGTGACGGTTGCGGCGGCGGCGTTGCTGGCGCGGTAGGCTTCTACGGCGGTCAGGTTTCCGGTGACCCCGGCGGTGAAGCTCTGCCAGGTGGTTAGGGTCCCCGGGAACGCGTTACCGAGGTTGTATTCCTGATCGAGGAGCACGGGGCGTCTCTCGAATTCGAAGCCGTTGGCAAAGCGGATTCTGCCGGCGCTGGAGTTGGGTGAGGGGAGGCTGGTCAGGCCGGCGCCGTTGCCGACGAAGGCGTCGGCGGTGACGGTGCCGACGACATCGAGTTCGGAGACGGGGGTCGTCGTGCCGATGCCGACATCTCCGAGATGGGTAATGCGCATGTGTTCGGTGAGGACGGCGTCGGCGGCGGTGGAGAAGCGGAGGTCGCCGTCGTCGGAGCTTCCTGCATTGGCGGATTCGATGGATGCGCCGAGGTAGTTGGCAGCGGCGGAATCGTCGTCGAAGTTCTGGAAGGCGAGCTGGGCGTACGGGAAGTCACTCGTGCGCGCACCGCCGAGGGTGAGCGAGCGGGTGAGCGTGGAGGTCGCGTTGCCGCGGTCCGCGAGGACGTTTCCGCCGCGGACGTGCAGTGCCTCGGTGGGCGTTGAGGTGCGGAGGCCGAGGTTGCCACCGGGCAGGAGGGTGAGGATCTCGCCGCCATTGCTGGCCCAGATGCGGAGGCGGTCGGCGTTCGGCGTGCCGAAGTTGTACTGGGTGCCGCTGCCGATGAAGGCGAGGTTATTTTCGTACGTGTTGTTATCCTTGCTGAGGCGGATGTGGGCGGAGGCGGCGGGTGCGGTGACGTGAAGCGCGGCGGCGGGGGCATCAGTGCCGATGCCGACGCGGCCATCGTTGAAGTAGATGTCGGTGCCGGTGTCCGTCCAGAGCGTGTCGACGGGCGGGAGGTTCGTCAGGCCGGAGCCGTCGCCGATGAAGGCTTCGGCGCGGACCGTGCCCGTTACTTCAAGTGGGGTACCGGGTGCGGTGTTGCCGATTCCGACGCGGCCGGTGCTGTCGACATGAATGCCGCGCGTCTGCAGGGCGTAGGGCGCGGCGGACAAAGGCTGGCGCGGGGAGAGCGTTGTGAGGTCGGCACCGGAGGGGCTGGCGACAGCTATTTGAAGCCAGCGTGCGTCACCGTTGAATGCAGCCGCGCCGAAATCGAGATCGACCGTGAACAGGCCGTCGATCACGTCGATGTTGGTGAGCGTGGCGGGCGCGCCGATCGGGTTTCCGTCGGTGTCGGCGTCCCAAAGCGTGAACTCGAAGTCGGCCGAGGCGTTCAGCGGGGTGCCGGCGAGGTTGAGTTTGCCCTGATAGGTGAACTCGCTGCCAAGGGGGGTTTGAGCGCGCGCCGGCGACAAGCCGCCGATCAGGGTGGCGAAGAGTACGACTGCGAGGCATCTGGTTCTCATGGTACTGCTCCTATGCAAGTGGTTTTCTGTTCCCGGGCGGAGCCGGCCGAAGCGCTTGCCGCACTACGCGGTGCAGCCCCGCGACAACAGCGACACGCAAAACGGCGGTAACCGGCTCAGCGAAATCCGGGTGGACATGCCGTTTTTGGGGATCGGCGGGTAGAATGAGGGCGGGCGCACCAGGAAGGGTTCATGTCGAACGAGCGACGGTCGGAGGTGACACAACTGCTCGGGCAATTGGCCGAGGGGCACGGATCGGCGGCGGAGCGGTTGCTGCCGCTGGTGTACGAGGATCTGCGGGAGCTGGCGCGGAATTACTTCAACCGGCAGGAAGCGGGGCACACCCTCCAACCGACGGCTCTGGTTCACGAGGCATTCATCAAGCTGGTGGATACGTCGAGCCGCTGGAGGGACCGGGCGCATTTCTACGCGGTGGCGGCGACGGCGCTGCGGCAGATTCTGATCGACCACGCGCGGCGCAAGCGAGCGGAGAAGCGCGGCGGGCAATGGGAGCGGGTGACGCTGAGCAACGTGCTGACTCCCGGGGGCGACGAGGCAATCGACGTGCTGGCGCTCGACGAGATTCTGGGGCGGCTGGCGGCACTGGATCCGCGGCAGCATCGGATCGTGGAACTGCGTTTCTTTGCCGGGCTGTCGGAGGAAGAGATCGGGGGGGTGTTGGGGGTCTCGCGGACGACGGTTCAGACGGAGTGGCGCAGCGCAAAGGCGTGGCTGGGGAAGGAACTGCGGAAGGCCGGGGGATGATGACGCCGGAGCAGTATCAGCGGGTGAAGGAGCTGTTCGGGCGGGCGCTGGGGGTGGCGCCGGCGGCGCGTGCGGCGTGGCTTTCAGAGCAGGTCGACGGCGACGAGGTCGTGCGCGGCGAGGTGCTGGAGATGCTGGCGGAGGCGGAGGCGCCGCACACGGCCGCGGGGCAGCTCGACGGCGGCGGCGCGAGAATGCTCGCGGAGGAGATGGCGGCGCAGGAGGTGCCGCGGCAAATCGGCGCGTACCGCGTCGTGCGTCGGATCGGGCAGGGCGGGATGGGGACGGTCTACGAGGCGGAGCAGCAGAACCCACGGCGGCGCGTGGCGCTCAAAGTGATCCGCGCGGGGTTGGGGCACGGGAATGTAGTCAGGCGGTTTCAGCGGGAGGCGAGCGCGCTGGGGCTGCTGCAGCACGCGGGGATCGCGCAGGTGTACGAGGCGGGATTCGCGGAGATCGATCGCACGGAGCAGCCGTACATTTCGATGGAGTACGTGGATGGCGTTCCGCTGGACAAGTCGGTTCGGGAGCGCGGGACTCCGGCGCGGCAGGTGATCGAGCTGGCGGCGCAGGTTTGCGATGCGCTGCACTATGCGCACGAAAAGGGCGTGGTGCACCGCGACCTCAAGCCGGACAACATCCTGGTCGACGCGGCCGGTAACCCCAAGATTCTCGACTTCGGCGTGGCGCGGATCCTCGATTCGGACGCGGGGGCAGTGACTCTGCAGACGGAGGCGGGGCAACTGATCGGGACGCTGTCCTACATGAGCCCGGAACAGGTGCGCGGGCGGTCGGCCGAGATTGATCGGCGCTCGGACATCTACGCGGTCGGCGTGATCCTTCACGAGCTGCTGGCGGGCGAGCCGCCGCACGATGTCCGCAACCAGACGATTCCGGAGGCGGCGCAGATCATCTGCGAGAGCGAACCGACGCGGCTGGGGTCGATCAACACGAAGTATCGCGGCGACGTGGAAACGATCGTGGCCAAGGCGCTGGAAAAGGACCCGGCGCGGCGGTACGCGACTGCCGGTGCGCTGGCGGCAGACCTGAGACGGTATCTGGCGGACGAGCCGATCTTGGCGCGGGCGCCGAGCACGCTCTATCAACTGCGCAAGTTCGCTCGGCGCCACAAAGCGCTGGTGGGCGGGCTGGCGGCGACGTTGGCGGCACTGATGGTGGGACTGAGCCTGGCGACGGCGGGGTTCTTGTCGGCGCGGCGCGAGCGCGATGCAGCGGAGCACGAGCGTGACGCGAAGCAGGCGGCGCTACGGCAGGAGCAGCAGTCGCGACAGGAATCGGACGCGGTGACGGCGTTTCTGGCGGAGATGCTCGCGGCGGCCGACCCGGAGAAGAAGGGTCGCGACGTGACGGTGCGGGAGATGCTCGACGACGCGGCCGCGCGCGTCGGGGAGCGGTTCGCGGATCAGGCGCTCGTCGAGGCGAAGCTGCGGGCGACGATCGGCAGGACGTACGTGTCGCTGGGGGACTATGGGCGGGCGGAGCCACAGGTGCGGGCAGCGATCGAGATCCTGCACCGCGTGCGCGGGGAGAAAGACGAGGCGGCGATCGCGCTGCGCGAGCTGCTGGGAGAGGTGTTGTACTTTCTGGGGCGGCACGCGGAGGCGGTGGGCGAGTTCGAGGCGGTGTGTGCGCATTACGGGCAGGTGCCGGCGGCGGGAGACGGGCGGCGGATCAGTTGCCTGAACAACCTGGCGTTCATGGCGATGAAGATGGGGCGTTACAGCGAGGCGGAGCGGTTGTTCCGGGAGGCGCTGGCGGCGATGGGAGAGTCACTGGGGCCGGACGACCCGGCCGTGCTGGACATCAAGTCCAACGTGGCCGCGCTGCAAATCTACCTGAACCGTCCGGCGGAGGCGGAGCGGCAGTTTCTCGACGTGATCGCGCAGTCGGAGCGGGTGCGCGGCGCGGATCATCCGGCGACGGTGTTGCTGGTGGCGAACCTGGCGTCGGCGTATCTGACGGGCAAACGGCCGGAGGAGGCGATCCCGCTGCTGCGGCGGGCGCTGAACGTGCAAGCGCGGCAACTCGGCGAGGACCATTCGAAGACGCTGATTACGCTGCACAACCTCGGGCGGGCATATCAGGATGCGGGGCGTCACGCTGAAGCGGTGGAGGTGCTGCGCGAGGGGCTG
>CAZNDQ010000108.1:10201-10449 GCA_964571825.1 uncultured Planctomycetales bacterium
GGGGCTGGCGCGGAGCCGGACGAAGTACGGGGATTCGGACCGCAACACGATCCTGCTGATGGAGACGCTGGCGATCAACTGCAGCCGGGCGGGTGAGACGAGCGAGGCGGAAGCGCTGTTTGAGGAGTCTCTGCGGCTGGGCCGGGCGGTGCATGGGGCGGATGGGCACGCAGCGCTGGTGACGCAGGGGCATTATCTGGATCACTACCTGTTGGCGGGGGACTTCGCGCGGGCGCTGGAGATGGAAG
>CAZNDQ010000109.1:0-10392 GCA_964571825.1 uncultured Planctomycetales bacterium
CGCCACGCACTGGCGCTCGCCGCGCGCGGCCGCGGCGCCGTCGAGCCCAACCCCATGGTCGGCTGCGTCCTCGTCCGCGACGGCCGCATCATCGGCGAGGGCTACCACCGCCGCTGGGGCGGCGCCCACGCCGAGGTCGAGGCCCTCCGCGCCTGCCGCGAACCCCCCGCCGGCTGCGACGCCTACGTCACCCTCGAACCCTGTTCGCACTACGGCAAGACCCCGCCCTGTGCCGACGCCCTCATTGCCGCCCGCGTCGCCCGCGTCTTCGCCGCCATCATCGACCCCGGCAAGCACGTCGCCGGACGCGGCTGCCGCATCCTCCGCCGCGCCGGAATCCCCATCGACATCGGCCTCTGCGCCGACGAGGCCCGCGCGCTCAACCGCCCCTACCTCAAGCACTGCGCCGAGCACCGCCCCTGGGTCATCCTCAAGTGGGCCCAGTCCATCGACGGCCGGCTCGCCACCCGCGCCCGCCGCGAAGTCGCCCTCTCCGGACCCGCCGCGCGCCGACTCGTCCACCGCTGGCGCGGCCTCGTGGACGCCGTCCTCGTCGGCATCGATACCGTCCTCGCCGACGACCCGCTGCTCACCGCGCGCGAGGTCCGCCCGCGCCGCACCGCCGCGCGGATCGTCCTCGACACCCGCCTCCGCACGCCGCGCCGCGCGCAGCTCGTCCGCACCGCCCGCAACGTGCCGCTGATCATCGCCTGCTCGAAGAAACTCCGCGGCGCCGCGCGCGCACGCGCGCGCTCACTCGAGCGCGCCGGCGCCGAAGTGCTCCCCCTGCCCGAAGCGAGAGGCCGCGTCAGCCTCCCCGCGCTGCTCGACGCCCTCGGCCGCCGCGGACACACCAACCTGCTCGTTGAGGGCGGCGGCCGCACCCTCGGCGCCTTCCTCGACGCCGGCCTCGCCGACGAAGCACGCATCTTCGTCAGCCCCCGCCTCCTCGGCGGCCGCGACGCCCCCGCCGCGCTCGACGACACCGGCCCGGCCACGCTGCCCGGCGCCTTTCCGCCCGCCGCCTGCCGCATCACACGCGTCCCGCCCGATCTGCTCTATACGATAGTCCTGAACACCAACGATCTGAAATGACAATGCGCGGGGCGCGCTTCGCCGCGACACCATTCACCATCACGGTTTGCGCCGCAGCCGCTCGCGGATCGCCTCGAGTTCAACTGCCACCGGCACGTCCTTCGCACGCCCCAGCGCTCGCTTCGCGCGAATGAGCGAGTCCAGATCGATCACGCGACAGATCGCTCCTCCCAGCTGCATCTCGATACTTTGTTTACGCACCTCTTCGTACGACCCGACGCCCATGATCTCATCGAGAAAGTCCACCTGTCCGAGTTCAGTCACCAGATACAGATTGTGAAACGACGACAGCGCCGCGGGATCATCTTGCAGCGGCGGGCGCCGCGGCTGCATCCGCCAGCACGGATTCAGACCGCGCAACGCCTCGACGATGCGCGCGAGATTCTCCGGCGAAAACGGCGCACAGACGTCCACGTCTTCCGTGACGTACGATGACCCGTGCGCTACGCCGGCCATCCCGCCCACCACCACAAACTCCACCTTATGGGCCGTCAGCCGCTTCAGGATCTCGAGGGTCGAAGCCATAGTATTGCCGCCCCGCCTCACGCAGCGCGCGCACCAGCTCCCGCGCCTGCTCGTGCCGCACCAGCCGCTCCTCCGGCGTCAGCGTCAACAGGAATTCGATCTGGCCCACGTCGATCCCAAAGTCGATCGCCGCCTGCCACGCACTGCGCGCCTCCGCGCTGCCTGTTTCCGGACGCTCCTCGCTCATCGAACGAACCTCGCCGCCAGTCTATCCGCCGCGCGCCCCGCCTCCCAGTTCCCTGTCGCCTTTTCACCCCCGCGCCGAGCGCGCGCCGTTCGCGCGCCGTTCGCCCAACTCCGTCCGATCATCCACGCCGCGCCGCTCCCCGCGCCCACGCCTTTCCCGGACCATGCCGTTTTCTTGCCCGCCCGTGTGGTGAATCGTACGTAGTAGCAGAGCAACAGGAGCCCGGAGGGCCGCCCGAGCGCCGCTCGGGCGACTGACGGAGGGAGGGAGCGTTGTCTTCGGCGGATGTCCATCACCGTCCGGCCACGCGCTGGCCGTTCTGCTGGCTGACGCTTGCCATCACGCTGGCCGTGCTCGGCTTCGCGCAGCTCGCCGTCCTCACCGTCAACCACGTCACGCGCCAGATGGCCGTCGGCTCCTCGCAGGACCTCGCCCGCATGCTCGCCGACTGGGCCCGCGGCCCCATCCTCCGCCGCGACTGGGCCGCCCTCAACAACCTCGTCCAGCTCCACGCCGCCCACCCCAGCCTGCGCTACCTCGCCTTCGTCGTTTACGACGCGCAGACCCCTCGCGAGTTCCGCAACGGCGCCAACTGCGCCGTCTGTCCGACCGGCGCCGACGCGCCCCCGGCCGAACCCCATCCCGACCTGCCCGACTGGGCGCGCCTCCGCGTCACCGTCTACGGCGAACCCGCCGGCTCGCGCGACCCGGCGCCGCGCATCGGCGAAGTCCGCCTCGGCATCGACCCCCAGCGCGGCTTCCTCCTCGCCCAACAGGCGCGCACCTGGTTCTGGTCCACCGCCGCCGCGCTCGGCGGACTGCTCGCCCTCCTCATCCTCCTCCTCTGGCGCCGCCTGATGCGCGAACGGCAGTCCTCGCTCGCCGCCGCGCCGCGCTTGCCGCGCGGCGACGACCACGACACCCTCTCCGCGCAGATCGAAACACTGCTCCACCGCGAGACCCAGGTCCTCCGCGACCTCGCCCTGCGCGACCCGCTCACCGGTCTCTACAACCGCCGCCATTTCAACGAGGTCTTCCAGCAGCGCTTCGACGAGGCACGCCGCTACGGCGACACCCTCTGCCTCGCCGTCATCGACGTCGACAACTTCAAACGCACCAACGACCTCTTCGGCCACACCGCCGGCGACGCCGTCCTCATGACCCTCGCCGCCACCGTCCGCGCCGATCTCCGCTCCTCCGACACCTGCGCCCGCTTCGGCGGCGACGAGTTCGTCGTCCTCATGCCCCAGACCCGGCTGCCCGACGCCCGGCACGTCCTCGAACGCATGCAGACCTGGTTCCGCGAAGTCTGCTCCGCGCGCTTCCCCGAGCTGCCCGTCACGCTCAGCATCGGCGTCGTCCAGTCCTCCCCCGACGTCGCCGATCCCGAGCGCCTCTTCGCCCTCGCCGACGAGGCCATGTACGACGCCAAGCACGCCGGCAAGGACCGCCTCTGCGCCCGCATCGCCGGTGCCCACAGCGCCGCGCCGCGCGAGTCGAATCCCCGCGCCGCTTTGTAATCGCCGCCAGCGCCGCGCGCGGATACGATAGGGTGGGCGCCCCGGCCGCGCGCCGCTCGAAACCCGACGGCCGCGACTGCGGCGCGGAGACCCGCCATGCTCCAGGGCATCGCCAAATACGTCGGCGGCAAGGTCCTCACCGCCGTCCTCGTCGTCACCGCCGCCGTCATTCTCATCTGGTACTGGCAACTCCCGCCCGAGGCCAAACAGGCCATCTGGAACGCTGTCCGCCGCGCGCTCGCCTGGACCGCCTTCGCCGCCGTCCTCCCTTGGGCCACCTTCTTCGTCCCGCCGCTCCTCGTCCGCGCCGAGTCCAACGTCGTCAGCGCGCTCGCCCTGCTCGGCTACCTTCTCGTCGACGTCATCGCCGCGCTCTGGCTCGCCGGCTGGTCCATCTCCGGCGCCATGACCTGGCTCGTCGTGCTGTTTGGTTTCGGCTGCGCGGCCACGTATAATTTCGTCGTCTGCGAATATCTCGCGGGGCGCGCCGAAGAAACATAGGGGATCGGTTCACTCCACGGTGAGGCTGCGCCATGAGAGCACCACAGGCGGGAGACCGCGTCGGCAACTACCTGCTCGATGCGCTCATCGGCACCGGCAGTTTCGGCCAGGTCTGGAAAGCGCGCCACCACGTCTTCGACGACGTCGTCGCCGCCAAAATCCCCATGGACCCGCAATACGTCCGCGACCTGCGCCACGAGGGACTCGCCACGCGCGGACTCAGCCATCCGCTCATCGTCCGCGTCATCGACCTCGACCCCTTCGCCGATCCCCCCTACCTCATCATGGAGTACGTCCCCGGCCTCTCCCTGCGACAGGTCATCGAACGCCACCCGCACGGCATGGAGTTCGACCACGCCGAGACCATCCTCCGCGCCATCCTCACCGCGCTCCAGGCGGCGCACGCCCTCGGCGTCATCCACCGCGACCTCAAACCCGAAAACGTCCTCGTCGCCGGCGGCGAAGACCTCGACGACCTCACCGTTGAGCGCGTCAAGCTCACCGACTTCGGCCTCGGCAAGATCCGCGGCAACATCCTCGCGACGATCTACCACTCCGGTCAGCGCTCGCAGGAAGAGGCGGCGCGCATCAGCGGCACCCTCGCCTACATGGCCCCCGAGCAGCGCGACGGCCGCGACGTCGACGAACGTTGCGATCTCTACGCCGCCGGCGTCGTCCTCTTCGAGATGCTCACCGGCGTTCGGCCGCAGGGCGGCGACCTGCCCGGCCAGCTTCGCCCCGGCGTCCCCCCGCGCCTCGACGATGTCTTCCGCCGCTGCTACACGCACCTCGACCGCCGCGCCGCCAGCGCCGCCGAACTGCTCGACCGCCTCGCTGAGCCGCGCCACGCTGCGCCGTCCGCCGTCGCCGCGACGCCGACCTCCGTCCGCGTCCTCCGCCGCGACCCGACCGCGCCCGCCTCGTCACGCGGCCCGCTCTGCCCGCGCTGTCAACAGCAGTGCGACGAGGGCGACCAGTTCTGCACCGCCTGCGGACAGCAGCTCGTCGATCGCGTCCTGCGCTGCCCCGCCTGCAAGGGCTTCGTCCAGCCGGCCGACCGCTACTGCATCTCCTGCGGCGCGCAGTTGACCGAGGGGAGTCTCGCTTGAGAGAGGGAGAAGTGAACGATGATTCGCATCCCATCCCTGATCCTGCTGCTCATCCCGATCGTGCTTGTCTTCGCCTTTTTCTGGGGCGTCTCGCGCCTCATCGCCCTCTTCTTTCGCGGGCCCGATACTTCCTGGTCCGACGACGCCGCGCCCGGCACGCCGGCCGGCTTTCCACATCGACCGCGCGCACACCTCGTCGGCCCGCGCTGCACCAACCGTCACTGCCGCCACGTCAACCGACCGGCCGCACGCTACTGCGCCCAGTGCGGACAGGTATTGCGCGACTGACCACCTTGCCGAGGACACGATGAGCTGCGACAGCGAACAGGCCCGCAAGTACGAATCCGAGTTCCTCTCCGGCGCGGAACTCAACCTGCTCGCCGCGCGCGGCACACGCCTCCGCGGCGCCTACTGGGAAAAATCGCAGCACGACGACCACGAACGCCTGCGCAGCGAAATGCTCGCCGGAAAAAACTACGACCGCGCACGACTCGCCCGCCTGCCGCAGAACCGCCGCCTCGTCCTGCACGGCTACGAGCCCCGCTCCTGGTTTCTCCCCGCGGCCCTGGCCAACTGGAAACCGCTCCGTCGCCGCGCCACCGTCGCCGTCGCCTCGACCCTCTCCCCCCTCGACGCCGTCGCCCGCGAAGGTTCGCGCGGCGGCTCGCTCCCGCCGATCGACGCGACCACGCTCCTCGAACATGTCCGCGGCCTCGTCCTCGACCCCAAAGTCCACCACGTCGTCGGCGTCTGCTGCCCCACCGGCCTCACCGATGACGCGCGCCGCGCCATCTCCCCGCCGCCCAACGTCTCGCTCGTCCTCGTCGAGCCCAACGGCCGCGGCGGCTGGCGCACCACCGCCGTCGGCGACGCCGCTGACGCCCGCTGGACCGATCTCTTCGACCCCGAGTCCACGCAGCAAAAAGTCGACCGCGTCCGCGACGAGGTCGCGCGGCGCAGCGGTGAACTCCTCACCGGCGGCGTCAGCGCCGAAACCATCGCCGAGCGCCTCACCATTCCGATAAACGTCGTCACGCAGGCGCTGCGCGTCGTCGCCGACGAAGACCCCGAATTGAGAATTTCCAGCGAGGCGGGCAGAATAATCCTCTACAGGAGCGGCCCCCTCGCCGCCCGGGAGCCGGCAAAGATGTCCATGCTCGACCGCATCCGACAGCTCTTCGACCGCGAGGGCGACGAAGCGCGCAAGATCCAGATGTTCTCCGAACAGCGCGCGCGCCTCTCCGAACGCCGCGACCGCATGTACGCCGCCATCGGCCAGCTCGAAGAGCGCGAACGCGAACTGACCGACGAGGGCATCCGCAACACCTCCAAAGTCGTCCGCCGACGCCTCGCCGCTCAGATCGCCCAGCTCCGCAAGGACATCGAGCGCCAGAACACCTCGGCCAACATGCTCAATCAGCAGATCAACATCATCAGTACGCGCATCCACAACCTGACGCTGCTGCAGCAGGGCCAGATGGTCGCCATGCCCACCACCGAGGAGCTGACCGAGGAGGCTGTGCAGGCTGAGGAGCTGCTCGAACGCATCCGCGGCGACGCCGAGATGGTCGGCACACTCGAAACGGGCATGTCCGAGGCCATGACCAGCCGCGACGAACTGGAAATCCTGCGCGAGTTTGAGGCCGCCGACGCCGAGAAACAGAAACAGGCGGCAGCGCCGCCCGCGCAGCAGGCCACCGACGAGGAGCCGACGGCGTGGCGCCTCCCCGAAGACGGACCGGACCGCAAACGCGAAGCCGAGGGCGCCTGAACATCGTGTCATCCGTGTCCGCCGCGCGCGAAGACCGCGCGCCGCCGACGCAAATATAATCCTCCACGAAAGGAATCCCTCTGTGGCGATCCCGTTTCTCGACTGGCTGACGAAAAGACAGAAGTCGCTGGCCGAGATGGACCGCTCCGAGCTGCGCCGTCAGGAACTGCTGCTCGAAAAGCACCGCCAGCAGCTCGTCTCGCGCCTCACCCGGCTGACGCGCGAGAAAAAGCAGCTCTTCGACCGCGGCGCCGAGGAGCCGTCGCCCGAAATCCGCCGCATGCTCGCGCAGGAGTTCGAGCTGAAGACCACCGAGCAGTTGATGCTCGGCCGACAACTGAATATCCGCAGCAAGGAGGTGCTCACCGTCACGCGCATGCGCATGCTGCGCGAGAACGCCGAGCGCAACCGGCTGACCGGCGGCCGCGTCGGGCTCATCGGGCAGAAGGACCTGCTCCGCCTGAGCAAACTGATCGAGAACGACGCGATCACCACGGCGATGTATCAGGAGCGCCTCGACGATGTGCTGGCGCTCGGCGCCGAGATCGACGAGGGCGCGGCCGGGCTCTCCGAATCGGGCCAGGCCGTGATGAACATCTGGAACAAGCTCGACGCCGGAGACTTGAAGAGCGCCGACGAAGCCTTCGATGAAGCCGACCGCCGCGTCCGCGAACAGCAGCAGCAGGCGGCCGAGGGATAAGGGAGACGGAGGTGTCCGACATGGCTCACGAATACAGATACCGCACGCTGCGCCGCTCGCCCGACCGCGTCATCGCCGGCGTTGTCGGCGGACTCGCCGAGTTCTTCGACCTCGACCCGACGCTCTGCCGCGTCGTTTATGTGCTGGCCAGCATTCTCTCCGCCGCCTTCCCCGGAATCCTCATTTACATCGTGCTCTGGGTCATCATGCCCAGGCGCGACCCGCAATACTGGTAACGGAGCCGCACGATGGCCCTCTTCAAGAGCGAGGAAGAACGACGCATCGAGCGCGACATCCGCATCCGCCAGGGAATCCGTCGCATCGAAAAGGCGATCCGCGAGCAGAACGTCTTCACCGACGAATTCGTCCGCAACGCCCGCCGCGCCCGCGAAATCGGCGATGATGCGCAGTACCGCTTCATCCGTAACTCGCTCAAGAAGACCGCCACGATCAAGCGCATGCTCGAACGCCAGTTGCTCTCCGTCAAAAATGCGCTGCTCATCAAGCGACAGGCGGAGGCCGCCGCCGACTTTTCCGCGGCCATGGGCACCATGGCCCGCGAGATCGGCCGCCTCTTCGGCGCCACCGACCTCGTCCGCACCCAGGCTGAGTGGGAAAAAGCCATGGTCCAGTCCCAGACGATGGAGGAACGCATGAACCTCTTCCTCGACGCCGTCGAGGACATTGCCGCGCAGGACGTCACCGCCACCCCCGCCGCTGAAGTCGGCGACGAGGAGATCGACCGCCTCATCGAGGCCGAAGCCGAGGCGGAGCACGCGCGCGAAGTCGGCCGGCTCTCCGAACTCCGCGCCGAACTGTCCGCCCTCCGCAAGGACAGCGGCGAAAAACAGAAGTAGCCCCGCCGTGCGAAATCTCATCCGCCTGGCCGTGCTCGACTCCATCGTCCGCCGCAGCCGCGAACGCAACGCGGCCATTGCATCCCCCGCGCCACGCATCGCGGCAACACCATCGCCTGCAGGCGCACCGGCGCACGACGCCATCCCCGATGACGAGATCGCACAACACCGCGCCGCCGCGCGCCGCGACGCGCTCGTCGCCGCCGGCCTCGCCGCGCTCGTCGCCGCCCTCGGCGCCCCCATGACCCTCTGGGGCCCCTGCTTCGGCGACCCCGGCGAACTCCAGACGGCCGCCGCCGTCCTCGGCATCACCCATCCCCCCGGCTATCCCGGCTACGTCCTGATCGGCCGGCTCTTCTGCCTCCTCCCCTTCGCCGAGCCGGCCGTCATCATGTCCGGGCTCAACCTCCTCGCCGGCGCCGCCTGCACGGCGCTGCTCTACCTCATCCAGCGCCGACTCAATGTCTACCCCCTCGCCGCCGTCATCACGACCACGATTCTCGTCCTCCACGACCGCTTCTGGCTCGCCCTCACCGCGCCCGAAGTGTACATTCCGTCCTTATTATTACTTCTCTTCTGCGTCTACGCGGTGCTCCGCTGGGCGCAGGGCGCTGCGCCGGCCTGGGTCTATGCCGCCGCCGCCTCCGCCGGCCTCCTCGCCATCAACCGCCCCTCCGACGCCCTGATGATGCCTGCGCTCGTCCTCTTCGTCGGCCTCGTCGCCTGGCGCCGCTTCGGCTGGTCCCCCGCGCTGCGCTCTCGCACGCGCCGCCTCTTCCTCGCCGCCATGCTGCCCATCATCCTCTGCGTCGGCTTTCTCCTTTGGCGCGACCGCCCGACGACGCCCTACAACTACATCGAGGACTACCACCAGACCTATGAGCCCATCGGCCGCGGCGACGGCTCCCCCATCGACCGCGCCCAGCGCCTCTTCTGGCTCCTCACCGCCGAGCAGTATCAGGAGATGCTCGTCAACTCCTGGCCCCGCCTGCGCATCCGCCTCGAATACCTCCGCGACGAGTTCGGCTACCTCGCCCTCTCGCGCCACGATGCGTGGTACCGCGGCCCCGCCGGCTTATACCTCGGACTCGGCGTCGTCCTCCTCGGCCTCATCCGCCTCGCCCCGCGCGATGCCCCCGCCGCCGCCATGCTCGTCCTGCTCATCGCCGGCAACGCCGCCTTCTACTGCTTCTATCGCGTCTACGGCGCCGAGACGCACATCCTCCCCGCGCTCGCCGCCGTCGCCTGCCTCGCCGGCGCCGGCCTCACGCGCCTCATCGGCCTGCTGCACCATCGCCGCGCCGCCGTCGCTGCCCTCCTCGCCGTCGTCGCCCTCTTCGTCTACCTCGGCAGCGACGATGACTGGTTCCAGCGAGACCGCGACCTCGACGCCCGCGCCTTCCTCGCGGCTGCCGACCCCGCGACGCTCCCGCCGGACGCCGTCATCCTCGGCCTCTATGACGATGTGACACCGCTCCAGTACGCCCTCCGCGTCCGCCACCCGCGCCCCGACGTCGTCGTTCGCGCCGTCGCCCGCGAACATTTCCCCCGCGAGATGCGCAAATGGACCGACCGACCGCTGTATTATGTGCGGCAGCACGCGACCGCCGCGGGCTACGCGCTTCGCCCCGAGCGCAACCTCTTCCGCGTCGTCCCCACGGAGGCCAACGACGAATGAGCGCCAGCCACGCCACCTTCGAACGCCTCAAGACCAAGGGCCTCGCCGCCTACAAGAACGGCGACTACCCCACCGCGCGCACCTATCTCACCGAAGCGGCTGAGTGCCTCATCGAACTCGCCGCCGCCGCCAAAACGCCCGAACTCCGCCGCCAGCACGAGGAAATCTGCCGCGAACTGCTCGACCTCGCCAAGGCCTGCGACCGCCGACCCGCCGGCGCTGTCCGCCCCGCGCGCGCCCGCACGGCCGAGTCCGACGACAAGTCCTCCGACGCCTCCGACTGGATCGTCCGCGACGTCCCCGACGTCGGCTTCGACGACATCGTCGGCCTCGATGACGTCAAGCAGGAAATCCGCCTGCGCATGATTTACCCCTTCACCCACCCCGAACTCGCCCAGCGCTACGGCATCGCCATCGGCGGCGGCCTGCTCCTCTACGGCCCCCCCGGC
>CAZNDQ010000110.1:0-1423 GCA_964571825.1 uncultured Planctomycetales bacterium
CCTCGGTGAGGTCCCGGGTGCGCGTCGACCCGTCGATGCCGCACTCCTTGAGGATCTCCTTCGCGTAGAAGGGCCCGATCCCGTAGATGTACTGCAGCGCGATGCGGATGTGCTTGTCGCTGGGAATCTCGACGCCGGCGATACGTGCCATAGCCTTGTCCTTGTCCCTTGGTCAATCGGGGCCCGCCGCAGCGGGCCGCCGTGTCAGCCCTGCTTCTGCTTGTGCCGCGGGTTGCTGCAGATCACCCGCACAATGCCCTTGCGCTTGACGATCTTGCAGTTCTCACAGATCCGTTTGACGCTCGCTCGTACCTTCATCACGCCATCCCTTCTGCCGGCCGCCGCCGTCACGACCCGTCGGTCAGCACCTCGGCGCCGCGTTCGGTGATCGCCACGGTATGCTCGTAGTGTGCCGCAAAACTTCCGTCCCGCGTCACGATCGGCCAGCCCGTCCGATCACCCTGGACAACAGCCGCCCCGCCGGCGTTGACCATCGGCTCGATGGCCAGCACCAGGCCCGGGCGGAGCTGAAAATCACCTTTGTTCTGCCGCCGGTCGACGTAGTTGGCGACCTTCGGCTCCTCGTGCATCTCCTGGCCGATGCCGTGCCCGACGAACTCACGCACGACCGAAAAACCCGCCTCTTCAACGAAGCGCTGCATCTGCGCCGCGATCTCCGACCACATTCGACCCGGACGCACCTCGCGGATCGCCAGCGCCAGCGTCTGCCGCGTCACCTCCAGCAACCTCTGCGTCTGCCCGCTGATCGCGCCGATGGCAAACGTCTCGGCCGCGTCGCCGCAATAGCCCTGGAGCCGCACGCCGCAGTCAACGCTCACCACGTCGCCGTCGCGGAGCACGCGCTGCCCGGGAATGCCGTGCACCACCTCGTCGTTGACGCTCGTGCACAGCGCCGCCGGAAACGGAAACTTCGCCTGCGGATTGCGCACGCCCTTGAACAGGGCCGTGCCGCCCGCCTCGGCGATCAACCGCTCCGCCTCCGCGTTCATCTCGCCCGTCGTCGCGCCCGGACGCGCCATCTCGCCGACACGGGTCAACACCCGCCGCACGACCCGCCCCGCCTCGCGCATCAGTTCGATCTCGCGGCGGCTCTTGAGGATCGGTGCGGAGCGGCGCAGTCCCATTCCCTTCATCTGCTCAGCCGCGCAGGCCCTCAATCACGTTGACCAGCCGCTGCGTCACTTCATCCACCGCGGCGTCGCCGTCCACCGGATGAAGCACGCCCCGCCGCCCGTAGTATTGCGTCAGCGGACGCGTCAGCTTCTCATAGTTGTCGAGCCGCGAGCGAACCACCTCCTCGGTGTCGTCCGGTCGCTGCACGAGCGGCGAACCGTCCTCGTCGCAGCGCCCAGCCACCCGTGGCGGCTGAAACTCTATATGATAAACGCGACCGGTCGTCGGC
>CAZNDQ010000110.1:1433-10302 GCA_964571825.1 uncultured Planctomycetales bacterium
GTGATAGCCCGTGCGGCCACTCGCGCAACTGAACCGACCGGTGATGCGCTCGACGATCGATTCCGCCGGAACCCGCAACTCGATCACCGCGTCCACGGCCCGGCCCGCTGCATTCAACGCTGCGTCCAGGCTCTCGGCCTGGGCAACTGTCCGCGGAAAGCCGTCCAGCAAGACCCCGCCATCCCTTGGCAGGCGCCCCAGAATCACCTCAATGATCATCGAATCCGGGACCAGAGCCCCTGAATCCATGTACCCGGCGACCCGCCGGCCCAGTTCCGTCCCACTGGCCCGCTCGGCCCGCAGCACGTCGCCGCTCGCCAGGTGGCACAGGCCAAACCGCCCGGCCAGTCGCTGGGCCTGCGTCCCTTTTCCCGCACCCGGTGGGCCCAGCAGAATCAGGTCCATCACCGCGATCCCTTGATCTTGCCTCCCTCATCCCCCAGGAAGCCCTTGTAGTTGCGCATGATCAGGTTCGCTTCCACGCGCTGCACCAGGTCCAGCGTCACGCTCACCACGATCAGCAGACCCGTGCCACCCAGGAACGACGAGATTCGATAGTTTATGTGCAACTGCGTCGCCACCACGGTCGGGATCACCGCGATCAGCGCCAGAAAACCCGCCCCGACGTACGTGATGCGCTCCATCACCTGCTCGAGGTAGTCGGCCGTGCGCTTGCCCGGCCGCAGGCCCGGAATGAAGCTGCCGTAGTCGCGGAGCTGGTTGGCCATCTCCTTCGGCTGGAACTGCACCGTCGTCCAGAAATACGCGAAGAAGAACACCATCGCGATGTACGAGACTTCATAGACGTACTGTCCGGGGCGGAAGGCGTTCGCCAGCCAGCCCCAGATCGTCATCTGGCGGAAGGACGTGTTCAGCCAGTCGAACACCACGCTCGGAAAAATCAGCAGCGAACTGGCGAAGATGATCGGCATCACGCCGCCGTGGTTGACGCGCAACGGCAGATACTGGCGCTGCCCGCCGTACACCCGCCGCCCGCGCGTCTGCTTGGCCTGCTGGATCGGGATCTTCCGCTGCCCCTGCGTGATCAGGATCGCCCCGGCCACCACCGCGACGAACGAAATAATCAGGAACAGAATCTTCGGCGGGTCGATCGTCGCCGACGTGCCCGTCCCGGCGAGACTGAAGCTCGCCGTCTGGATCACTTCAATCACGGCGTCGGGCATGCGGGCGACGATCCCGGCCATGATGATCAGGCTCACGCCGTTGCCGATGCCGTATTCGTCGATCTGCTCGCCCAGCCACATCAGGAACAGCGTCCCCGACGTCAGCGCCGTCACCCCCAGCAGCCAGTACATGAAGCTCGACTGATAGTCGGGATATACCAATTGCGACTGGCGCATATAGCCCATCCAGAATGCCGCCTGGATGACGCACAGCGCCACCGTCGCGTATCGCGTGTACTCCTGGATCTTGCGCCGGCCCGATTCGCCCTCTTTCTGCAGTTTCTCCAGCGCCGGCACCACCGTCACCAGCAACTGGAAGATGATCCCCGCCGAGATGTAAGGCATGATGCCCAGACCGAAGATCGTGCTCTGCTGCAGGTTGCCGCCGGTAAACAGCGCAAACGTCTCGGCCAACTGGCCGAAGCCCGTGTTGCCCGAGTGCTGCGCGCTGGCGAACATCTTTTCCTGGTTCACGCCGGGCAACGGCACCGCGAAGCCGATGCGGTAAATGATCAGCAGCCCGATCGTGAACAGCAGCTTGTTCCGCAGCTCGGGAATTCGGAACATGTTGATGAACGTCTGGAACATCGTCGCTCGTCCTCTAGGCGGTCGGGATTCTCACGGCCTCGCCGCCGGCCGCGGCGATGCGCTCGGCCGCCTTCTTGCTGAACTTGTGCGCCTCGATGACCAGCTTCTTGCTCAACTCGCCGTCGCCCAGCACCTTGATCGGCCGATCGGTATTGCGGATCAACCGCGCCTCGGCCAGCAGATCAGGCGTGATCCGCGTCCCCTCGTCGAATACCTCCTGCAGATCGCCCACGTTCACGATGTGAAAACGCTTCGTGAACCTGAAGTTCGAGAAGCCCACCTTCGGCAGGCGCATGAACAGCGGCATGTTGCCGCCCTCGAAGAGGCGGCGAATGCCCGACCCGGCGCGCTGCCCGGTGCCCTTGTGCCCGCGGCCTGACGTCTTGCCCGAGCCGCTGCCCGGCCCGCGCCCGACGCGATATCGCTTCTTGTCCGCTCCCGCGAGCCTCGTCACTTCCGTGATGTTCACGACTCACACTTCCTTCTCAGTTGGGCGAATCCGGCGAACCCTGCCCGCCCTCCGCCGGGGCCGCCGGCTCAACCGTCGCTGCGCCATCCGTCGGGCCGCCGGCCGCGCCGCCCACTGCGTGCACGGGCCGTTCGCGCTGCGCCGGGCGCATCACCTGCGGAGCCGAAGCCGCCCGCGCGTTGTGCTGTACCAGCCGCTTCTGCACCTCGTCCGGCGGAATCTCCACGCCGCGAAGTGATTGAAGCGTCCCCCGGCTCCGCAACTGCCGCAGCCCGTTCAGCGTCGCCTTCACCAGGTTCTTCGGGCTCGTCGAACCGTACGCCTTGGTCAGCACGTCATGCACGCCCGCCATCTCCAGCACCGCGCGGACGCTCGCCCCGGCGATCACGCCCGTGCCCAGCCCCGCCGGGATCAGCGCCACCTTGCTCGAGCCGTACTTGCCGATCGTTCGATGCGGGATCGTCGATGACGCGAGGTTGACCCGCACCATCGAGTTCCGCGCGATCTTGCGCGCCTTGTCCACCGCCGGCGGCACCTCGTTCGCCTTGCCGTAGCCGATCCCGACGTTGCCGCGCCCGTCGCCCACGACGACCAGCGCCGCAAAGCTGAAGCGGCGCCCGCCGCGCACCACCGTTGCGCAGCGGTAGATCTTGACCACGGCCTCCTGCAGGCCGTCGCCGCCCTCGTCCATCCGTCCTCGTGGTTGCTCTGCCATGCTCATCCTGTCCTGGTCGGCGCCCGGAACTGTTGCAACCCGGCCGCTCGCGCTAGAACTTCAGCCCCGCCTCGCGCGCCGCGTCGGCCAGCGCCTTGATCCGACCGTGATACTTGTAACCGTTGCGGTCGAACGCGACCTCCTTGATCCCCTGCAGTCGCGCGCGCTGCGCCAGTACCATACCCACCTTGGCCGCGGCGTCCCGGTTCCCGCCGTATTGCACGTCGCCGCGCATATCCTTGTTCTGCGAGTGCGCCTGCACCAGCGTCCGCCCGCTCAGGTCGTCGATGAGCTGCGCGCCGATGTTCTTGTTGCTGCGCGTCACCGACAGCCGCGGCCGCTCCGGCGTGCCGAAAACCCGTTTGCGCACGCGGATCTTCCGCCGCTCGTGCCGCATCGCTTTCTGCTTGAGTCTGTTCATCTGCGCCACCTCGGGGCCGCGGCCGACTAGCCGCCGCCGCCGCCCGCAAAGGCCTTGCCGGCCTTCTTCTTCACCACTTCATCGCTGTAGCGGATGCCCTTGCCCAGATACGGCTCCGGCTTGCGCAGCTTGCGCACCTCCGCCGCGAACTGTCCCACCGCCTGCTTGTCGATCCCGCTGATCTCGAACTTCGCCGGGTCGCTCTCACCGCGCGCCGCCGGCACCAGCACCTTCACCGTCACGCCCGCCGGGATCGGCAGGTCGAACTGCGCCGGCTTGCCGTGCCCGCGCCCCATGTAGCCGATGTTCAGCAGCAGCCGCTGACCCTGCACGTTGACGTTGAACCCCGTGCCGTAGACGTGCAACTCCTTGCGGTACCCTTCGGTCACGCCGCGCACCATGTTGTTCAGCAGCGCCCGCGTCAGGCCGTGGTTCGCCCGGCTCTGCTTCAGGTCGTTCGTCCGCTCGACGCGAATCTGGTTCTTCGCCGTGTCGTGCACGACGTTCACCCCGCCGGGGTACGACCACGAGAGGTTGCCCTTCGGGCCGGTGATCATCACCTGCGGCGCGCGCAGGTCGACTTTCACTCCCGCCGGGATCGAAATCGCCTTATTACCGATCCGAGACATTTGCCTGCGCCTCTGCGGGCCCGACGCCCGCTCTCCGTTCCGCCTTCCCGATCAATACACCGTGCACAGCAGCTCGCCGCCGATGTGCTGCTCGCGGCAGACGCGGTCGGAGACCACGCCGCGGCTCGTCGAGACGATCGCAATCCCCAGCCCGTCCAGCACGTGCGGCAACTCCTCGTGACCGCGATACACCCGACGGCCCGGCTTCGAGAACCGCTGAATCTCCTGGATCACCGTCTCGCCCGCCGGACCGTACTTCAGATCGATCCGCAGGACGCCCTGCCGCCCGTCGTCCACCACGTCGAAACCGTTGATGTATCCCTCGTCCTTGAGCACCTGCGCGATGCCCGTCTTCAGACGCGAATGCGGGATCTTCACCGTCGTCTCGTGCACGCGGACCGCGTTGCGAATCCGTGTCAGCATGTCTGCGATCGGGTCACTCCACATCGACCATGCGCTCCTGTACGACCCCGCGGGTTCGTCCTACCAGCTCGACTTCTTCACACCCGGAATCTTGCCCTGGCTCGCCAGCGTGCGGAAACAGATGCGGCAGATGCGGAACTTGCGATACACCGCACGCACGCGCCCGCACAGCTCGCACCGCCGCACGACGCGACATTTGAACTTCGCCGGACGCGCCGCCTTGACTCTCCAGGCCGTCGTTGCCATCTGCTGTCCTTGCTCCCGCAGAGCGTTACGTCGCCCACTTCGCCGGGCGCGCCGAACGGCGCGCCGCCGGCCGGTCCCTTATTCCTTGTTCGCCGTCGCAAACGGCAGGCCCATCAGCGTCAGGAGCTGCCGCGCCTGCTGGTCGTCCCGCGCCGACGTCACCAGCGTGATGTTCATCCCCTGCCGCCGCTCCACCGCGTCCGGACTCACCTCGGGGAACACCGTCTGCTCGCTCAGCCCCATCGAGAAGTTGCCCCGCCCGTCGAACCCCGACGGATTCAGCCCGCGAAAATCGCGCACGCGCGGAACGGCGATGTTCGTCAGCCGGTCGAGAAACTCGTACATCCGGCTGCCCCGCAGCGTCACCTTCAGCCCGATCGCCTGGCCCTCGCGCAGCTTGAAGTTCGAGACGCTCTTGCGCGCCTTGCACACCAGCGGCCGCTGACCCGCGATCTGCGCCAGCTCCTTGCTGTGCATCTCGATGTACTTCTTGTCCGTCACCGCCTGACCGATGCCCATCGAGATGACGATCTTCTCCAGCCGCGGCACCGCCAGCGGGTTCTTCACCCCGATCTCCTCGCGGAGCTTGGGGTGCACTTCGTTGCGGTATTTCTCCAGTAAGCGTGCCATGTTTCTGCCCTGCCGGCGGACCTACTTCCGCTCCGCCCGCGTCAACTCGCCCAGCACCGTGCCGCCGCTCGTCACGCGCTTCTTGCTCGTCACCTTGCCGTCCGCCCCGTGCTGCGTCTCGAAGTGCACCCGCGCGCCGCGGCCCGTCTTCGGATCGACCGGCAGCACCGACGACAGATGGATCGGCGCCTCCTTCTGCAGCCGACCACCCTGCGGGTTCCGCCGCGACGGACGAACATGGCGATACACCATGTTCACCCCCTCGATCACCACCTTGTTCCGATCGGGCAGGATGCGCAGCACCTTCCCTTTCATCCCCTTGTGGTCGCCGGAGATGACCTCGACGAAGTCGCCATTACGAATGTGGCACGGCATGGTTTCTGCTCTACCTCGACCGGCCGTCCGCCGGCCTCCTGTTCCCTACACCACTTCTTCCGCCAGCGAGATGATCTTCATGTATCCCCGCTCGCGCAGCTCGCGGGCGACCGCGCCGAAAATCCGCGTCCCGCGCGGCTCGCCGTTGTTGTCCAGCAGCACCACCGCGTTCGAGTCGAACTTGACGTAGCTGCCGTCGTTCCGCTTCACCGGACGCGCCGTCCGCACGATCACCGCCTTCGACTTCCGCCGGCTCGAACGCTCCTTCCGGTCGTTGCCCAGCGCAAACTCGCTGTTGGCCAGCGACTTCTTTACCGCCACCACGACCTTGTCCCCGATGCTCGCCGTCCGCAGACGCGGCTTGCCGCGCCGACCCGTGCTGCCGCCCAGCACGCGAATCACCTGCGCCACCTTCGCCCCGCTGTTGTCCGCCACGTCGACCATCGTCTGCAACTGGATCATCGCGTCGTTCCCCCGCGGGCTACTGCACCGCCGAAGCCTCCACCGCCCGGTTGACGATCCGCAGCAGCCGCCACGACTTCTGCTTCGAAACCGGCCGGCACTCCATCAGCTCCACCGTGTCCCCCGTCCGCGCCTCGTTCTTCTCGTCGTGCGCGTGCACCCGTGTCCGCCGCCGGATGAACTTGCCGTACTTGGGGTGCTGGAACTGCCAGCGGATCACGACGCGGATCGTCTTGTCGCGCCCGTCCGACTCGACCACGCCCACCACCTGCCGGCGGGGCCGTCGTGCCGAACTCGTCTTCGCCGTTGCCTGTGCCATCGTTGTCGGGGCCCTGTCCTCTTCGTGGTCTCCGCCGGTCCGGACGCCGCCGCGCGGCGCCCGCACCGCCTGTTACGCCTTCTTCGCCGCCGAAACGTGGAACCGCCGCTCCTTGGTCTCCACGTCGCGCTCGCCGCGCTCGTGCAGCACCGTCAGGATCCGCGCCACGTCGCGCTTCGCCGCCGTGAGCTGATACGGGTTCGTCAGCTTCTCCGTCACCGCCTGGGACCGCAGGTCGAAGATGTGCCGGCGCAGCCGGTCCAGCTCCGTGTACAACTCCTCGGCCTTCATCTCGCGCACGTCCTTGATCTTCATCGCCGCGTTCCCGTCCCACTCATCCGCCTACAGCTCGCGCCGCCGCACGACAAACCGGCACCGATACGGCATCTTCCGCGCCACCCGCGACAACGCCTGCCGCGCCACGCTCTCGGCGATCCCGCCCACCTCGAACAGCATCGTGCCCGGCTTGACCACCGCCGCCCAGTACGACGGCTCCGCCTTGCCCTTGCCCATTCGCACCTCGAGCGGCTTGGCTGAGATCGGCTTGTGCGGGAAGATCCGCACGTACACGCGCCCCTGCCGCTGCAAAAAGTGCGTCGCCGCCACGCGGCCCGCCTCGATCTGCTGCGCGCTGATCCAGCCGCCCGAGAGCGTCTGCAAACCGTATTCGCCGTACGAGACGCGGTTGCCCCGCGTCGCGTTGCCGCGGATCTTGCCGCGCTGCGACTTGCGGAACTTCACTCTCTTGGGCATCTGCGCCATCGTTCAGACTCCCGCACCGCCTAGCGGCGCCCCTTGCGCATCGGCCGGCGGCTCTCCGCCGTGTCCGCCACCTCTTCCCCGTACTTGCCCAGATACACCCATACCTGGATGCCGATCACGCCGTACGTCGTCCGGCTCACTGCGTACCCGTGGTCCACGTGCGCCTGCAGCGTCTGCAGCGGGATTGAGCCCATCGACTGCGTCTCGGTCCGTGCAATCTCCGCCCCGCCCAGCCGCCCCGAGCAACGGATCTTGATCCCCGGCGCGCCGCTCTGGATCGTCGCCTCGCAGCGCATCTTCATCACTCGCCGGAAACTTGCCCGCTTCTTGAGCTGCTCGGCGATGCTCTCCGCGATCAACTGCGCGTTCAGGTCCGGGTTCTTGATCTCGATCACGTTGACGCTGATCTGCCGGTCGACCAGATCCTCCAGCGCCTCCTTGAGCTTGTCGATCTCCGCCCCGCGCGGCCCGATCACCATCCCCGGACGCGCCGTGTGCACGAATACCTTCACATCGTTCCGCGTCCGCTCGATCTCCACCTTGGCCACCGCGCCGAACGGCGGCTGCCGGTTCAGACGCTGATCAATGAAGTTGCGGATCTTCTGGTCCTCAACCAGAAACTCGCCGTACGCCGCCTTGGGCGCATACCACCGCGACTTCCAGTCCTCGGTGATGCCCGTGCGAAAGCCGATTGGATTGACCTTCTGACCCATGACGCCTCCGCGGGGTTACCGCTCCTCCACGCTCACCACAATGTGGCTCGTCCGCTTGAGAATCGGATGCGCCCGGCCGCGGTCCTTCGGCTGCCACCGCTTGATCAGCGGCCCACCGTCCACCCGGGCCTCGCTCACCACCAGCCGATCCATCCGCGCTTCCTGCTCGTCCGCGTTCGCCATCGCGCTGCGCAGTACCTTCGAGACGAACACGCTCGCCCGCTTTTGCGCGTGCTCCAGCAGCACCAGCGCGTCGTTCACCGGCCGGTTGGCGATCAGACCCGTCACCAGCCGCGCCTTGCGCGGGCTGATTCGCGCGTAGCGGTGTTTGGCCGTCCACCGCCGCACCTCGCCTGCCGTTTTCTTTGCCATCTCTGGTCCGTCCCGCCGCGCCGACGCCTGCCGCCGCCGCCCTTACACCTTCTTCTTGCCCGACGTGTGACCGCGGAACGATCGCGTCGGACTGAACTCGCCCAGCTTGTGACCGACCATTTCTTCCGTCACCAGCAGCTTGTGGAACATCTTGCCGTTGTGCACCTCGAAGCTCTGCCCGACGAACTCCGGCACGATCGTGCACCGCCGCGACCACGTGCGGATCACGTCGCGCCGCCCCGTCTCCTTCAGCCGCGAGACCTTCTTGTACAGCTTCTCATCGACGAACGGGCCTTTTTTCAGACTTCGAGACATCTGCCGGATTATCCTCTGCTCGCTGCGCCGCGGCTCACGCGGCTCGACTCACCCTACTTCTTCCGTGCCAGCGTCACCTGCCCGTAACGCACGCTCCGCCGCCGGCGCAGGATGCGCCGGTTCGAGTTCTTCCGCGGGTTGCGCGTCCGCCCGCCCTTGGCCAGCACGCCCGTCGGCGAGCACGGCGCACGCCCGCCGCCGCTGCGGCCCTCGCCGCCGCCCAGCGGATGCGCCACCGGATTCATG
>CAZNDQ010000111.1:0-3293 GCA_964571825.1 uncultured Planctomycetales bacterium
GTTCTTCCAGGCGCGGGAGGCGTGCAATCCGTATTACGCGGCGTGCGCGGAGATCGTCGCGCAGACGATGGCGCGATTCGCGCAGGTCGTGGGGCGACAGTATCGGTTGTTCGATTACGTCGGTGCGCCGGACGCGGACCGCGTCATCGTGATGATGGGCTCGGGGGCGGAGGCGGCGCACGAGACGGTCGAGCACCTCGCGGCGCGCGGCGAGAAGGTCGGGTTAGTGAAGGTACGCCTGTACCGCCCGTTCTCGACGAAACACCTTCTCGCGGCGCTGCCGCGGACGGTGCGGCGGATCGCGGTGCTGGACCGGACGAAGGAACCGGGGGCGATCGGGGAGCCGCTGTATCTGGACGTGGTGGCGGCGTTGAGCGGCGTCGAGGCGGAGGAAGCGGGGTTTGGGCAGCGGCCGACGGTGGTCGGGGGGCGGTACGGGCTGTCGTCGAAGGAGTTTACGGCGGCGATGGCAAAAGCGGTGTACGACGCGCTGGGCGGGGAGCGGCCGCGGCACGGGTTCACCGTGGGAATCGAAGACGATGTTACGCACCTGAGCCTGCCGGTGGATGCGGCATTCAGCGTTGAGGCGGACGATGTATTCCGCGGCGTGTTCTACGGGCTGGGGTCGGACGGGACGGTCGGGGCGAACAAGAACTCGATCAAGATCATCGGCGAGGGGACGGAGAACTACGCGCAAGGGTACTTCGTGTACGACTCGAAGAAGTCGGGCTCGGTGACGGTGTCGCACCTTCGGTTCGGGCCGCGGCCGATCCGCTCGACCTATCTGGTGAGCCGGGCGGACTTCGTCGCGTGTCACCAGTTCGGGTTGCTGGAGACGCTGGACGTGTTGGCGGCGGCGCGGGAGGGAGCGACGTTTCTGCTGAACAGCCCGTACGGGGCGGAGGAGGTGTGGGAACGGCTGCCGCGCGAGGTGCAGCAGCAGGTGGTGGAGCGGCGGCTGCGGATGTACGTGATCAACGGGGATCGCGTGGCGGCCGAGGCGGGGATGACGGGGCGCGTGAACACGGTGATGCAGGCGTGCTTTTTTGCGATTTCGGGGGTGCTGCCGCGGGAGGAAGCAATCGAGGCGATCAAGGGGGCGATCCGCAAGACGTACGGGAACAAGGGCGAGCAGGTGGTGGCGCAGAACTGCCGGGCGGTGGACATGGCGCTGGAGAACCTGCACGAGGTGGTGGTGCCGAAGGGGCTGAACGGCGCGCGGCCGCGGGCGGCGGTGGTGTCGGCGGAGGCGCCGGAGTTCATGCAGCGCGTGGCGGGGCCGATCATCGCGGGGCGGGGCGACGAGGTGCCGGTGAGCCTGATGCCGGTGGACGGGACGTTCCCGACGGGGACGGCGCGGTGGGAGAAGCGGAGCATCGCGGACGAGATCCCGGTGTGGGACGAGGCGGTGTGCATCCAATGCGGCAAGTGTGCGATCGTCTGTCCGCACGCGGCGATCCGGGCGAAGGTGTACGAGCCGCAGTGGCTGGCGAACGCGCCGAGGACGTTCAAGTCGGTGGAGGCGCGGGGCGGGGAGTTCAAGGGGATGCGGTTTTCGCTGCAGACGGCGCCGGAGGACTGCACGGGGTGCGGCGTGTGCGTCGAGGTCTGTCCGGCGAAGAACAAGAGCGAGACGCGGCTGAAGGCGATCAACATGCGGCCGCAGCGGCCGCTGCGCGAGCAGGAGCGGGAGAACTACGACTTCTTCCTCGAGTTGCCGGAGTATGACCGGCGGAAGCTGAAGCTGGATTCGGTGAAGGGGTCGCAACTGGCGCTGCCGCTGTTCGAGTACTCGGGGGCGTGCGCGGGCTGCGGGGAGACGCCGTACCTGAAGCTGCTGTCGCAGCTTTTCGGGGACCGGGCGCTGATCGCCAACGCGACGGGGTGCTCGTCGATCTACGGGGGCAACCTGCCGACGACGCCGTGGGCGCAGAACCGGGAGGGGCGCGGGCCGGCGTGGTCGAACTCGCTGTTCGAGGACAACGCGGAGTTCGGCTACGGGTTCCGGCTGAGTCTGGACAAGCAGATCGAGGCGGCGCGGGAGCTGGTGTCGCGGCTGCGGGGGATGATCGGTGATGAACTGGCCGATGCGCTGCTGACGGCGGATCAGCGCGACGAGGCGGGGATCCACGCGCAGCGCGCGCGGGTGCACGACCTGCGATCGCGGATCGCGGGCCGGGGCGACGGCGAGATCAAGCACCTGCTGAGCCTGGCGGATGCGCTGGTGCGCAAGAGCGTGTGGATCGTCGGCGGAGACGGGTGGGCGTACGACATCGGCTACGGCGGGCTGGACCACGTGCTGGCGCAGGGGCGGAACGTCAACGTGCTGGTGCTGGACACGGAGGTGTACTCGAACACGGGCGGTCAGGCGTCGAAGGCGACGCCGCGGGCGGGGGTGGCGAAGTTCGCCTTTGGCGGCAAGGCGATGCCGAAGAAGGACCTGGCGCTGGCGGCGATGAGCTACGGGCACGTGTACGTGGCGCGGGTGGCGCTGGGGGCGGACGACAACCAGTGCGTCAAGGCGTTCATCGAGGCGGAGGCGTACGACGGGCCGTCGCTGATCATCGCCTACTCGCACTGCATCGCGCACGGGATCGACATGCGGCGGGGGATGGCGGAGCAGAAGCTGGCGGTGGAGGCGGGGCACTGGCCGCTGCTGCGGTACAACCCGGCGCGGATCGCCGAAGGCAAGAATCCGTTGACACTGGACAGCAAGGCGCCGCAGGTGGCGTACGGGAAGTTCGCGGCGAACGAGAACCGGTTCCGCATGCTGTCGCGGACGAACCCGGCGCAGGCGGAGAAGCTGCTGGCGCTGGCGCAGGAGGATGCGCGGGCGCGGCACCGGCTGTATCAGCAGTATGCGGCGATGCTGGAGCCGCCGAAGGAGCGCGGAACGGACGCGCCGGCGACGGCGGAGCCGATCGGCTCGGGGAAGTAGTGGCGGGCGGCGGCGGCGCGGGCGATGCGCGCGGCCGCGCGCAGAAAGGACCGGGCGAAGATGGACCTCTCGACGCGATACATGGGGCTGCGGCTGAAGAATCCGATCGTGCCCTCGGCGTGCCAGCGGCTGAGCGGGACGGTGGACGGCATCCGGCGACTCGAGGACGCGGGGGCGGGGGCGATCGTGCTCTTTTCGCTGTTCGAGGAGCAGATCGCGTGGGACGAGCAGCAGATGGATCACTATCTGTCGCACGGCACGGAGACGTTTGCTGAGGCGCTGACGTACTTTCCGCGCGTCGAGCAGTACCAGGCCGATCCGGACGAGTACCGCGAAGGGGTGTGCATGGCAAAGG
>CAZNDQ010000111.1:3303-10186 GCA_964571825.1 uncultured Planctomycetales bacterium
TCGATCAACATCCCGCTGATCGCGAGCCTGAACGGGGTGTCGCCGGGCGGGTGGATGGACTATGCGCGGTATATGGAGGCGGCCGGGGCGGACGCGATCGAGCTGAACGTCTACTTCATCCCGACGGATGCGACGCTGTCGGGGCTGGAAGTGGAGCAGCTCTATCTGGACATTCTGGCGGCGGTGCGGCGGCAGGTGAGCATTCCGGTGGCGATGAAGCTGAGCCCGTTTTTCAGCGCGCCGGCGGCGATGGGGAAGCGGCTGGCGGACGCGGGGGCGGACGGGCTGGTGCTGTTCAATCGCTTCTATCAGCCGGACATCGACCTGGAGTCGCTGGAGCTGAACAGGGAACTGCGGCTGAGCGAGCCGAACGGGATGATGCTGCCGCTGCGGTGGATCGCGATTCTGCGGGGGCAGGTGGAGTGCAGCCTGGCGGCGACGACGGGGATCCACACGGCGGAGGACGTGCTGAAAGTGGTGATGGCAGGGGCGGACGTGGCGATGATGTGCTCGGCGCTGATCCGCAACGGGCCGGGGCGGATCGCGCGGGTGTTGCAGGACATGCGGGCGTGGATGGAGGCGCATGAGTACACGTCGGTCGAGCAGATGAAGGGGTCGATGAGCTACGAGAAGGTGGCGGAGCCGGCGGCGTACGTGCGGGCGAATTATATGCAGATGATTCATGGCTTTCGCTGAGCGGCAAGCCGCTCAGCGAAAGCGTAGTGGCTAGTGGCCAGTGGCTAGTGGCTAGTGGAGGAGTCGCGGAGTACCGCGACGAAGAAATGCGAAATGCGGAATGGAGGAGGACAACGTACGGGGGTTGGCGTGCTGGGGGCACCGGTGATTCGAGATGCTTCGCTTCGCTCAGCATGACGGCCAGACAGTGGCCAGTGACCAGTGGCCGGTGGCCGGTGGTGGAGTCGCGGAGTACCGCGACGAAGAAATGCGGAATGCGGAATGCGGAATGCGGAATGGGAAGAAAGTGACGAAGTAACGGAGTGACGAAGTAACGAAGTGGAGGAATGCGGCGTGATGGGCGCACCGATGATTCGGGATGCTTCGCTGCGCTCAGCATGACACGGAAGAATTGTGGATTGCGGATTGCGGAATGCTGGCGATCGGGCGGTTGTTGGCGTGCTGGGGGCACCGGTGATTCGAGATGCTTCGCTTCGCTCAGCATGACACGGAAGAATTGCGGATTGCGGATTGCGGAATGCTGGCGATCGGGCGGTTGGTGGCGTGCTGGAGGCACCGGTGATTCGAGATGCTTCGCTTCGCTCAGCATGACGGCAATGGGCGTTCGGAATGACAGGCCGGTCGTAGTTGGCGGCGGGGGACGAGGATGCTAGGCTGCCCGGCTTTGCGGGCCCGGGGACCGGGCGGGGAGCGCAGGTGGGCGAACTGGCATACGTGAACGGGGCGTTCTGCGATCCGGGGGCAGCGCGCGTCTCGATCGAGGATCGCGGGTTTCAATTCGCGGACGGGGTATACGAGGGGATCGCGGCGTACGGGGGCCGGCCGTTTCTGCTGGAGCGGCACGTGGCGCGGCTGCGCCAGAGTCTGCGCGGTGTCCGCATCGACTATGAGGCGGAGCGGATCGAGCCGATCGTGCGCGAGGGGATTGCGCGGGCGGGGCTGGGCGACACGTTCGTCTACGTGCAGGTGACGCGCGGGGCGGCTCCGCGCGGGCACGGGTTCCCGGCGGCTGCGCAGCCAACCGTGGTGATGACGTTTCGCCCGCTGCCGCGCGTGCCGGAGGAACTGCGAGCGGGCGGGGTGGAGCTGGTCTCGCACGTCGATGATCGCTGGGGGCACTGCGACATCAAGTCGACGATGCTGCTGGCGAACGTGCTGGCGCTGCAGGGGGCGCGGGACGCGGGGGCGTATGACGCGGTGTTCGTCTCGGAGGCGGGCGAGGTGTATGAGACGTCGCTGGCGAACGTGTTTCTCGTGCGCGCGGGGCGGCTGATCACGCCGGCCAAGTGCCACAAGATCCTGTCGGGGGTGACGCGGGATTTCGTCATTGAGTGCGCGCGGGGGCGCGGGATGGCGGTGGAGGAGCGGCGCGTGCTGCTCGACGAGCTGCTGGCGGCGGACGAGGCGTTCATCACGAGCACGACGCGGGAAATACTGGGAGTGGCGCGCGTGGACGGGCAGGCGATCGGGCGCGGCGGCGTCGGCGCGACGACGTGCGCGCTCCACGAGTCGTTTCTCGCCGGAGTCCGTGCCGCCTGTGGCAGGTGAATCATGTTTGATAGTCGGGCCGCTCGAATCCGCGTATAATTCCCGGCTGCATCACGGGGAGTCAGACCCAATGGACAACAAAGTGAGTGCGCGGACGGTGCTGGAGCGCGGGTATCTGCTCGCGCGGGGCAAGGTGCTGGAGGTGGCGGCGCTGCTGGACCGGCTGGAGCGCTGTGCGGACGCGGCGGAGGTGCGGGACGACCCGCGCGTGCTGGGTCTGCGCCAAGCGGTGGCGGCGCTGAGCGAGTCGGGGCCGGGGCGGGCCGAGCGTGTGCAGATGCTGCTGTCGCTGCCATACGATTCGGACTGGACTCGACCGAAGCGGGGATGACGGGCGATGGACTACATTGATCCGCATATCCACATGATGTCGCGCGTGACGGACGACTACGCGCGGATGGCGAAGATGGGGTGCGTGGCGGTGAGCGAGCCGGCGTTCTGGCTGGGGCGGGACCGGCTCAGCGCGGAGGCGTTCCGCGATTATTACGCGCACCTGACGGAGTTCGAGCCGAAGCGGGCGGCGCAGTTCGGCATCCGGCACTACTGCTGGCTGTGCGTCAACGCGAAGGAGGCGGAGAACGTCGCGCTGTCGCGCGAGGTGATGACGTTCATCCCGGAGTTCCTGCAGCGGCCGAACGTGCTGGGGATCGGCGAGATCGGGCTGAACAAGAACACGCCGAACGAGTGCACGGTGTTCGCCGAGCACGTCGATCTGGCGCTGCGGCACGGGGAACTGATCCTGATCCACACGCCGCACCTGGAGGACAAGCACAAGGGCACGCGGATGATCCTCGACATGCTGCGGGAGCAGGGCGGCGTGCGGCCGGAGCAGGTGCTGGTCGATCACGTCGAGGAGCACACGATCCGGGCGGCGCTGGAGGGGGGCTACTGGGCGGGGATGACGCTGTACCCGGTGACGAAGTGCACGCCGGAGCGCGCGGCGGACATGATCGAGATGCACGGGACGGAGCGGGTGATGGTGAACAGCGCGGGGGACTGGGGGCCGTCGGACCCGCTGGCGGTGCCGGAGTTGATCTTCGAGATGCGGCGGCGCGGGCACGCGGAGGGGACGATCCGAAAGGTGGTGTACGACAATCCTCGCAGTTTCTTTTCGCAATGTAAGAGATTTCATTTCGAAGGACGATAGCAAAGTACCTGCTATTGCCAACTGCAAGAGGCGGGCGATCGCGCGGTCTCCCGGCGTGCTGAACGTACGGCGCGATCAGAGATGCTTCGCTGCGCTCAGCATGACGGAAGAGGGTTGTGAAATGCGGAATGTCGGCGATTGCGGGGTGGTCGGCGTGCTGGGCGCATGTGGTAATCGAGATCCTTCGCTTCGCTCAGGATGACGACTTCGAGGTCGAGTCACGTCAGGCGCGAGAGGAGCAGGGCGGCGAGATCGGTGTCCTGCAGCAGGCCGTTCATGTCATCGAAGAGGCCGGGGGATGAGGAGATGACGGCGCCGTGGAGGCGGGGGGAGTCGGCGGGGAGGCCGTGGGAGCCGCGGACGAGCGAGGCATCGAGGGGGATGGAGCGCGTGGCGGGGTCGAAGAACAGCTCGACCGGGTCGTAGCCGGGCTTGAGGTGGATGTCGACGGTGCGGGCGAAGGCGGGCGCTTGCGCATCGTTCAGCCACCAGTAATACGCAAACCATTGGTCGGGATCGCTGAGCAGGATGACCTCGCCGCTGCGCGGGTGGTCGAGGCCGAGGTCGCGGCGCGCGCGGCCGTGGGCGGCCAGCGCGACGCCGGGGGCGCCGGCAAATACTTCGGCGACAGCCGCGGGGTCGGCACCCTGCACATAGATGTGAGCGAACTGGTGATCGACGACGGCGAAGGCGCGGGAGCGGTCGAAATCGAGCAGCTCAGCGCCGGCACCATCGTCACGGACGGCGAGCAGGCCGGCCTGGCGCAGAAGACGATTGGGGAAGACCGCGCCGCTGACAGGCGTAATGGTGTACTCGGAGGCGAGGAGCCACTCGACATCGGCGCCGGCGGACGACTCGGCGATGCGCGCGACGAAGTCGCCGAGGAGGGCGTCGAACTCGGCGAGCGCCTGGTGCGCCTGGGGCGAGTCGGGGCCGAATTTCTGCGCCGCGTAGTCGAGGTGCGGGATGTAGACGACGTGCAGGTTGGGGGCATGGCGCCGGGCGAGCCAGACGGCGGCGTCGACGATCCAGCGGCTGGAGGGCAGGCCGGCGAGCGGGCCCCAGTAGTGCTGGAGGGGGAAGTGGCCGATGTCGGCGAGGAGCTGCGCGTAGAGGCCGTCGGGCTTCGAGTAGCACCAGAGCCGGGTCGAGCCGTCGGGTTCGTGGATGGGGGCGGGAGTGATGATGTAGTCGGCCGCCGCGCCCTTGATGTTCTGGGCGTGCCAGACGGCGGAGGTGAGGCGGCCGTTGCTGCGCTCGCGCAGAATCTGGAAAAGCTGCGGGCGCTGGATGAGGTCGTTGGCGCCGACCCAGAGTTCGACGGCGCGGCGGTCGCGGTGAAAGAAGCCGTTGCCGATGATGCCGTGGGCGGCGGGCGGCGCGCCGGTGAACATCGAGGCCTGCACGGTCGAAGTGACGCAGGGGAAGGTGGGGACGATCTCGGCGCGGGCGCCGCGCGCGGCCATCGCGCACAGGTTCGGCGTGAGCGCGGGGTCGGCCAGGTCGCGCGGACGCAGGCCGGGGACGGAGAGGAACATCAGGTGACGGGGCATTGCGCTCAGAGCCCGAAGTTGGTCGAGAAGGTGGCGAAGTCGCCGAGGTCAACGTCGCCGTCGCCGTCGAGATCGCAGGCGGCGAATTCGGCGGCGGAGCAGCCGGGCGGCGGAGTCATGCCGCCGGCGCCGCTGAGACAGACGGAGAAGGTGGCGAAGTCGTTGAGGTCGACGTCGCCGTCGCCGTCGATGTCGCCGGCGGGGCCGGCCGGGTTGGGCAGGGCGGCGCGCCAGGCGCCGCGGCCGTAGGTGGCGGCGGTGACGGTGTTGTTGACGGGGTCGATGGCGAGGTCGCCGATGTTGACGTTGGGCAGGTCGAGGCCGTCCTTTGTCCAGTTGGCGCCGCCGTTGGCGGAGTAATAGACGCCGGCGCCGGTGCCGAGGACAAGGGCCGGTGGATCGAAGCGCCAGTCGACGGCGAGGGCCTGGCCGCGGGTCATGCCGGGCAGGTCGCCGGCCGTGCCGACCCAGGTCTGGCCGGCGTCGTCGGTGCGCAGGACGCGGTCGCCGTTGAGGCGGGCGCTGGAGATGTAGGCGACGTCGGGGTCGGTCGGGCTGATGCAGATGTCGGTGATGGTGCCGTTGGCGAGGCCGGGGCTGCGTTCGAACCAGTTGGCGGCGTTGGCGGTGTACCAGACGCGCGTGCCGGCTGAGGCATAGATGATATTGGAGTCGCCCTCGGCGACGGCGATGGCGTTGACGACGGTGCCGCTGAAGTGCGGACTGATCGGTGTCCAGTCGGCGGCAGTGTGGGCGTTGGTGGTGCGCCAGATGCGGGTGGTGCCGCCGAGAAGGGTGTGCGAGTCGTTGCGGTCCATGATGAGCGGGGAGATGAACTGGCGGGAGTCGCCGCTCCAGGGCCCGGTGATGTCGGCGAATCCGTTGTTGTCGAAGCGGAAGGTGGTGAGCCGGACGTAGGTGGTATAGATGCGCGAGGGGTCGGCGTGGTCGTAGGCGAGGTAGCCGCCGTCGCCGCCGATGATCTGGGGCCAGTCGTCGACGTCGGCGAAGCGGCCGATGGTGCCGTTGTCCTGCGTGCCGGTCATCACCTGAGCGGTGTCCGACGGGTGGATGGCGATGTTGTAGTTCTGCGTAACGGCGAGGCCGGCGTTGCAGTTGATCCAGCTCGCGCCGGAGTTGGTGGTCTTCCAGACGCCGCCGTCGTTGCCGACCCAGAAGGTGCCGTTGGGGGCGAAGGCGCCGACGTGCTGGTCGGGGTGGAGCTGGCCGCTGATGCTGCCGACGGTGACGTCGGTCCAGTTGTCGCCGCCGTTGGTGGAGCGGATGACGCCGGCGACGGCATAGGAGGGGAAGACGCCGCCGCAGTAGACGAGATTGGGGTTTGTCGGGCTGACGGCAACGAAAGCGTCGTACCAGCCCTGCGGATTGGGGAAATCGGGCGTATTGGGCTTGACGGTCCAGGTATCGCCGCCGTCGGTGGTCTTGTAGAGGTCGAGGAGTGCGCTGCCGCTGATGAGCGCGGCGTAGATCGTATCGGGTGTGCCGGCGCACTGGCTCATGACGATGCGGGAAAAGCCGGCCGCCGGGAGTCCGCCGGTGAGTTTCGTGAAGTTCTGGCCGCCGTCGAGGGAGCGGTAGATGCCGTCGCCGGAGCGGGCGACGAAGACGCGCTGAGGATTGACGGGATCGAGGGCGAGGGCCGAGCAGGGAGCGGAGATGATGCGCGTCCAGGTCTGGCCGGCATCGGTGGTGCGGACGTAGCCGGTGGAGCCGGTGACGTGGACGACGTTGCCGTCGGTGGAATCGACGGCGATGCCGGAACACTGTTCGACGGTGTCGAGGCGGGATCCCAGGTGGGCGAACGTGAGTCCGCCGTCGAGCGACCGAAAGACGCCGTCGCCGTTGGAGCTGGTGGTGTATTCGCCGGTGCCGACCCAAAGCGTGTCGGGGTCGGCGGGGTCGAGGGCGACGGCGCCGT
>CAZNDQ010000112.1:0-10124 GCA_964571825.1 uncultured Planctomycetales bacterium
AGGATCCGCCCGTCCCGCTTCGCATAGCCCAGCCGCCCGCTGAGCGCCAGTTCGTTGTGGATCGGCACCCAGACGTCCTCGAACTCCGGCCACGGCGGCGCGGGGTTGTCGATGCAGTAGTCGCGGCTCGCCGCTTGGGCCGTGCAGCGGATGCCGTCGAAGTTCGCCAGCAGGCTCTGGAGCTGCTCGCGCCGCAGGCCGAAGTGGGCGAAGACGTCGGCCGGGTGCCCCTTGCCGTCGGAGAGCTGCTCGGTCAGCAGCGGCGTCGCGCGCTCGGCCGGCAGCAGGTCGGCGAGTTGCGCGTGCGTCGTCCGGAGCCACTGCCGCGTGTCGATGGCGTCCGCGGTGGCCGTCAGCGTCGCCGGCGCCGCGACGCGCCCCTGCTCCGCCTTCATCTGGAACGATCGCTCGGACAGGCATCCCAGGTTGACGTTCATCAGCAGCACCAGGCTCCAGGAAAGGCGGGTCGCGGCCAAGCGGCGTCCGGGCAACGGGCGCCACGGCGGGCTCCCCCGCGCCGAATCGCCCCTGCGGGACGGAATCAGGTGTTCCTGCAGAACTTCCACTGAATCTCCAACGGGTCCGGACGCTTGTAGTTATATCGTAGCCGCCGGCGCGGGCCAAACCAGCGAGTCGCATCGGCAATGCGGCGCGGATTCCGGGCCGCGGGGACGCAGCGGCCGGTCAGGCGGGCAGCTCCGCGAGGAACCCGGCGAGCACTTGCGCGAACCGATCCGGCTGCTCGACGGGCGGCATGTGACCGGCGCCGCGGATCAGCTCGAAACGGGCTCCCGGGATCGCCGCGTGGATCTCGCGCAACATCTCCGGCGGCGTGATCGCGTCGTGCTCGCCGACGACAACGAGCGCCGGGCAGTCGATCTTCGCCAGCAGCGGCAGCGCGTCGGGCCGATCGCGGATGGCGCGGATCGCCGCGACCACGCCCACCGGGGGTGTCCCCGCCATCACGTCATGCCAGGTCTGCCGCAGCGCCGGATCGACCCCGGCGGCGAAGAGATTGTCGATCATCGCGGCGGCGGCGGCGCGGCTGCCCTCGCGCAGCACGTCGGCGATCATCGCCTCGCGCCGGGCCGCACCTTCGGGCGTCTCAGCCGCTGCCCGTGCATCGACGATCGCCAGCGCGCGCAGCCGCCGGCGATGGCGCCGGAAAAACTCGAAGGCGATGATGCCGCCGAGCGACAGACCGACCAGCGCCACCGGGCGCGTCTCACCGAGCCCGTCCAGCAGCGCCGCCAGGTCGTCGGCGTAGATGCTGATCGTGGCGTCCGGCGTGGCGTCGCTCCGCCCGTGCCCGCGCAGATCGGGCACGATGCAGCGTAAGCCGCTCAGCCGCTGCACGGTCGGCCGCCACATCTCACCCGACAGCGGAAAGCCGTGCACAAACAGCACCGGCGGGCCGTCGCCCGTCGCCTCACAGTAGAGTTCGCAATGGTCGACGCGAATCCGCATCACCGAGCCTCCAAGTGCCGATCTCGCCTCCCGGCGCGATTGTAGAGGCGCACTCAATCTGGCGGTATCGACAGGTCCGCTCGGCCGCCGGCGCAGGCGATGTGCTTTCGCGGTGAGCCGGTTTCGAGCATCATACGCGGCGCGGCGTCGGACAGTTTTTCGCCATTCGCGGAGGCCTGCGATGGGGATTCTCTGGCGGCGATTCGTCTACGGCGGGCTCGCGGCGGGCGCCATCTGCCTGCTCAGCGGGATCACGCTGGGCTACTTCGTCCTCGGGCCCGAGTATGCAAAGGCGCTGACCTCGCGCTTCGCCTCGCCGCCCGGCGCGGCCGCGTTCGCCACGGTGCTGGCCATGCGCTTTGGGTTCGGGTTCCTCGCCGCGTTCCTCTACGTCGGCTTTCGCCCGCGCTTCGGCCACGGCCCGCGCACGGCGCTCATCGCCGGCGCCGTCCTGTTTCTGGCCGCCTATCTGCCGCTGCACGTCGCCTTTGCCCAGTTCGGCATCATGACCCCGGCGTGGCTGGCCATCAGCCTGCCCTGGTGCCTCGCCGAGACGATCGTCATGGCGCTGGTCGCGGGGTGGGTCTACCGCGAGTGAGGGACAGGCGTGTCATCGGGAATGATGACTTTCGCGCTCGCGCGGCGCTAACTTTCGGTGAATCGCGCATACGGACGCACGCGCAGCGCCGCCCGCAACCGATAGTAACGGTGAGCGTGCGTCGGCCGAGGGCTCCAGGCGCTCGGGCGCCGTTTCGGCCGCGCCGCCGCCGGACGGGGCCGCGTTGAATTCACGCAATCCACACGACCCGCTCACGTTGTCTTCACATCCGCCGCGCATACTCATCGGTCTGGGGGGCCTCGCGTGAGGATCGCCTACGGCATACACGGCTACGGACGCGGCCACGCCATGCGCGCGCTGGCCGTCCTGCCGGCGCTGGCCCAGCGCCACGAGCTGCTCCTCCTCGCCGGACGCGACGCGCTCGACGCCCTGACGCCCGAATACAACGTAAAGCGCATCCCGATGGTCGGCTTCTACTACGGCCGCGGCGGTCGCATCTCCAACTGGCGCACGGCGACGCGCAACCTGCCGGCCGTGCTCGACCTCAAGCTCGGCGGCGCGGGCGTCGACATGGTCGCCGACGCCCTGCGCGAATTCCGCCCCGACGTCGTCCTCTCCGACTCCGAATGTTACACGCTGCACGCGGCGCGCCGCCTGGCCATCCCCCGGATCATCTTCGACCACTTCGGCCTGCTCGTCTTCTGCCGCCCCGAGATGTCGCGGCGCGACGACCTCGTCCGCCGCGGCCAGGCGCTGATCTACCGCCTGCTCTACGGCGAGCCCGACCGCGCGGTCGTCTCGGGCTTCTTCGGCGCGCCGGCGCAGCGCGACGGCGTCACCGTCGTCGGCCCGGTCATCCGCCGCGAAGTGCGCAGCGTCGCACCCGCCCGCGGGCCGCACCTGCTCGCCTACTTCAGCAAGGGCGAGCAGGAGTACACGCCGCAGGTCGAGCGGGCGCTGCTCGGGCTCGACGTGCCGGTCCGCGTCTACGGCACGCAGCGCCGCGGCCTGCACGACAACGTCCAGTACAAGCCGCTGTGCAATCTGGCGTTCATCGAAGATCTGGCAAGCTGCCGCGCCGTCTTCGCCACAACGGGCAACCAGCTCATCGGCGAAGTCCTCTTCTTCGGCAAGCCGCTGCTCGGCATGCCGATCGACTGCCTCGAACAGCGCCTCAACGCGGCGCAGATCGAGCGGCTGGGGATCGGCCTGCGCATCGCACGCCGCGCGGTGACGGCCGAGCGCCTGCGGGCGTTCCTGGCACGCGAAGCGGAGCTCGCCGCCCGGGCGCAGCGCCGCCCGCGCGACGGCGCCGCCGAAGCGGTCGAGGCCATCGAACGCTACGCACGCGAGCTGACGGGCCGGCACGCGGCAGGCGCGGCCCCGGACCGGCCGCACGACACGCTGGCGACAAAGGAGCCGCGATGAAAACGCACTACCGCAGCGTCTGGATCTCCGACGTGCACCTCTGCACCCGCGATTCGCAGTCCGAGCTGCTCTACGAGTTCCTCGACGCCATCCGCTGCGACTATCTCTACCTCGTCGGCGACATCATCGACGTCTGGGCGCTGCGCAAACGCTGGCACTGGCCCGACCAGTACAACGAGGTGCTGCACAAGCTGCTCAAGCGCTCGCGCAAAGGGGCCAGGGTGATCTTCATCCCCGGCAACCACGACGACTTCTTCCGCCACTTTGTCGGCTACCGCTTCGGTCAGGTGAAGATCGAGGAGCGCGTGTTGCACAAGACCGCCGACGGGCAGCGCTTCCTCGTGCTCCACGGCGACGAGTTCGACACCGTCGTCCAGTACCGCCCCTGGCTCTCGCACCTGGGAAGCTGGGCCTACCAGTACCTGATCTACCTCAACCGCCTCGTCAACGCCGTGCGCCGCCGCATGGGTCGCCCCTACTGGAGCCTCTCCGGCGCCATCAAGCGCAAAGTGAAGCAGGCCGTGAAGTTCCTGACGAACTTCGAGGACCTGCTCACGCGCGAGGCCCGGCGCCGCCGCGTCGACGGCGTCATCTGCGGCCACGTCCACCAGCCGGCGCTGCGCGAGATCGACGGCCTGCTCTACTGCAACACCGGCGACTGGGTCGAAAACTGTACGGCGCTGGTGGAAACCGAAAGCGGCGAACTGCGCCTGCTCTGGTGGCGGCAGGAACGCGAACGTCTGGCCGCGCTCGCCGCGGAGCGCGAAGCCGCGCTCACCCCCGGCGCCCCCAGCGAGGTGACGGTGTTCGACCTGCCGGCCGACTTGCCCGTCCGCCGCCGCGAACCCGCCCTCACCCCCTGACGCACCCCCGCGCCTTATCCGCCGAAGTTGACCGAGAACGTGGCGAAGTCGCCCAGGTCAACGTCGCCGTCGCCGTCGAGGTCGGCCGCGGCGAACTCCGCGGCGCTGCAGCCCGCCGGCGGCGTCATCACACCGGCGCCGCCGACGCACACCGCCAGCGTGGCGAAATCGTTCAGGTCCACGTCGCCGTCCCCGTCGAGGTCACCCACGAGCGGCGCGACGATGCGGTGCACGTAGATGTTGCCCGTCCCCTCGCGCGTGTCGAGGTACAGCGGAAACGCCCGCCGCCCCGCCACGGCCATCCCCAGATAGTCGCCGATGAAGATGCCGCCGAAGCCGTCGGCCGCGCTGCTGAACGGCCCGGGCGTGAGCAGCGCCTCGCTCCACGTGTCCCCGCCGTCGTCGCTCCACGCATACCGCGCTTCGATGAACCCCTCCGGATCGTCGTCGTGCTGCGCCACCGCCCGCGTGTCATAGAACAGCAGGTGCAGCCGCCCGCTCTGGTCCACCTCGATCCACGGGAAAAACTGGTCGCCCGGCGGGCTATTGTCCGTATTGATGATCACCGGTGTCGTCCACGTCGTCCCCTGGTTCGTCGAACGCGTGAAATACAGGTCGAGGTTGCGGCTGCCGAGCACGATGTTCGTCGTGTCGAAGAACACGCAGTAGAGCGTGCCGTCGTTCGGATCGACCGCAAGGTGATGCAGGATCGCCACGCGATAGTCGCCCGGCACGCGCGTGTCGTCGATCCCCCACACGTCCATCCGCGTCGCGATCTGAATCGGCGCGCTGAGCGTCTGCCCGCCGTCGAAGCTGCGGATCAGCGTCACCCCGTTGCCGATGTCCCAATAGGCAATGTACAGCTCGCCGCCCGGCCCGATGCGCGGCAGGAAGCCCAGCCCCGAATCGAGAAACACCGGCCCGCTCCACGTGGCGCCCATGTCCGTCGAGATCAGCAGCCCCTGGTTGTAGGCGATGTACAGGCGCGTCAGCTCGGCGTTGTTCGGGTCGGGCCCCGCCGCCATCCACCCCTTGTCCGCGGAGTTCGTCACCCGCGCCATCACCGCCGGCGCAAACGCCGCCTCGCCCGGGTCCTTCCGCGCCACAAACACGCCGCCGTTCGAGCCAAAGGAAATCGCGCCGACCCACAGCGTGCCCGTGCGGTTGTCAAAGGCCGTCATCGGGTCGCCCTCGGTCGTCGTCTGGAACGGCGCCGGCGGCCGCACGACAAAATCGTTGTACGTCTCGCCGCCGTCCAGGCTCAGCGCCACGCCGCACCGCGCGGTGAACAGCCGATAGTCGTTCCAGCTTCCGACGATCTCGGCCGGGTTCGCTTCACTCACCGCGATCGACGTCTCGTTGCCCGGCAGCCCCCCGCTGTCGAGGTTCACGCGCAGCGGCGCACCGATCTGCGGTACCGGGGCGCCCCCGCGTGCCATCGCCGCCACGGGCATCGTGCCGTCCAGCAGCGCCGTGAGCTGCGGCGGAACCGGCTGCCCCAGCGCGGCCGCGCGCTGCGCGTACGCCTCGGCGGCCGCCCGGTCTTCGGCATAGTACGTCAGTACTGCCAGCCGCGCGTGCGCCGCCGCATGGTCCGGTGCCTGTGCGATAACCTCTTGCAGGGTCTCAATCGCCGCCTCAAGCTGCCCCGTCCGGTTCAGCGCATCGCCCAGCTTGAACCGCGCGCTGACCCGCGCCGGCTCCAGTGCCAGCGCCGTGCCAAACGCCGCCACCGCCTCACCATCCATGCGCTTGGCGATCAGCACGTCGCCGAGGGATTCGTAGCGCTCCGCGTTCTGCGGGTCGAGCAGCACCGCCCGCGTCGCACCGGCCAGCGCATCAATCACCTCATTGTGCCGCAACAAGTCCGCCGCGCGCTGCGCCGCCTGCTCGGCCTGCACCGCATCCGGCCCGGCCGCGATCTCGCTCGCCGCAACCGCGTCGATCTCCACTCGCCCACTCTCATAGCGCAGTCCGCGCATCGCCTGCTCCGTCATCCGCCGCCGATACTCGTTCGGCGGACTGACCTCGCCGACCGGTTGCGCCGCCCGTAACCCCCTCGGGTCTCCGGCGGACACGGCCGCATCGGGCTTCGCGCCTTCGCGCGCGCAGCCGCCGAGCGTGAGCGCCAGCAGGGCGCACGACATCGTCATCTTTCCCAATCGCATCTGAGCCTCCCGGCTGGTACCCCCGCGGTGCAACGGGCGAGTTTCGAGGAAGGGGTGCGAACTGCTACTATCGTATTCGCGCAACGGGGCCGGGTGCAAGCGCTTTCCGGTCGATTTGCGGCCGGATTTCAGTGACCCTCCGGAACGCGCCGCTCACGGCGCCGCCAATCGAGCGCATCGCGGCCCTCTTTCACACACGGAGACATGTGGCGATGAACAACGACTGCCTGGATCAGGTTCGCACCTCCTGCCGCCTCGTCACGCAGCGCGCCCATCATGTGTACATCGACCGCGACCGCCTCGCGCGTTATGCGGACGAACTACCGCTCGACCGCGCTCAGGCGCCCGTGCTCGACGCAGCGCGCCACTACGTCGAGGCCGGCCCCGACCCAACCGCCGCCTTCTTCCTCATCCTTGACGCCATCAACTTCGGCTCAGGCTACTTCCCGCACGTCCGCAAACGCCCCGGCCTGTCCGGCTACTTCACCGTGGCTGCGTCGCTCACCGATCACTTCCGCGCGCACGGCCCCTGGTCGCCCGGCGATCTCTGCTCGCTGTCTCTCGACGACCTCGCGCGGGTCTTTGACCAGGACCTCGCCGTGCCCGAGCAGCGAGAACTGCTCAAGCTCTTCCTCCAGGCGCTGCACGATCTGGGGCGCTACGTGCTGGATCGATTCGGCGGAAGATTCCCGGCGCTGATCGAGGCCGCCGGCCGCTCGGCTGCGCGTCTCGTCACCCTGCTCGCCGAAATGCCGTTCTACCGCGACGTCGAGCGCTACGCCGATCTCGACGTCGCCTTCTACAAGCGCGCCCAGCTCACCGCCGCCGACCTCTGGATCGCCCTGCGCGCAACTGGCCTCGGCCGCTTCGACGACCTCGACCGCCTCACCATCTTCGCCGACAACCTCGTCCCCCACGTCCTCCGCGTCGACGGCGTATTGCGCTACGAACCGGCGCTGGCCGCGCGCATCGACGCCGGCGAACTCATTCCCGCCCACAGCAAGGAGGAGATCGAGATTCGCGCCGCCGCCGTTGACGCCGTCGAGCTGCTCGTCGCGCACTTCCGCGCCGCCGGCCGCACCGTCACCGCCATGGGCCTCGACTATCTCCTCTGGAACCGCGGACAGGAGCCGTTCTACAAGGCGCGCCCACGCCACCGCGCCCGCACCGTCTTCTATTGAGCCGCGCCCGCGCCCTCACGCGCCCGCCGCCACCGCCTCGCGCACCACCCGCCCCAGCGCCGGCAGCCGATCATGCAGCGTGATCAGCAGCACGCCCGACATCGCCAGCAGCACGGCCGCCATCTTCCGCCGCGTAAACGGCTCGCGCAGCAGCACCGTCGCCAGAATGATCGCGAACACTGTCGACGTCTGATTCAGCACCGCCGCCACCGACGCATGCGTCCACTTGAACCCGCCCACCCACAGAATCAGGCACACGTACGTCCCAAGCACCGACCCCGGCACGCTGTACCGCCACATCCGCGACGGCACGAACGCCGCCAGAAAGTCGCGCCGCCGCGGCGAGGCCAGCGCCAGCGCCCCGATCCCCACCGTCCCCGCCGCCAGACGCAGCGTCGTCCCCCAGATCAGCGGAAAGTCCAGCACCTCCAGCACCGGCTTGGCCATCACGATCCCGAACGACATCGTTGCCAGCGCCGCCACGACATACAGCATCCCCACCGTCAACTGCCGCTGCGTCCGCCCCTCCACCCGCGGCTGCTTCGACGAGATGAACACGCCCGCCAGAATCAGCGCCGCCCCGACGTACCGCGTCGCCGTCAGCGCCTCCGACAGCAGCAGCCACGAAAACAGCATGACGAACGGCGCATACAGGCAGTCAACGATCGCCGACAGCCCCAGCCCGATGCGGTTCAGCCCGTGGAAGAACAGCGTGTCCGCCACCGCGATCCCGAGAAACCCGCTCAGCAGCAGAATGTACGAATCGCGCGCCTCGAATTGCCGCAGTGTGGCTGGGCCGTCCCCCAGCGCCACCAGCGTCCCCGCCAGCAGCACCAGCCCCACCGTATTCTTGAACAGATTGAGCGCCACCGGCGGGATCGACTCGCCGCAGCGCTTGAACATCACCAGCGCGAACGCCCAGCAAACGGCCGTCCCCAGCGCGCACGCTTGACCGAGGAGGTGTTTTTCCATGAATGCGCTGGCAACCTACGAAACCGTCGGGGGTCCGCGACGCCGCGAACCCGCGCCGCGCATGATAGGGGTGCCGGAATCGCCGGGCCATGCCGCGCGGTTGCCTCACCCGCCGAAGGCGCTCTAAGGTAACGGTAACTGGAGGTCACGCCGATGCCCCGACGCCGCTGCCGCACCGAATGGTTGTTCACGCCGCTCGCCCTGCTCGCCCTGCTCGCCCTGCCCGCGCCCGCGCTCCGCGCCGAAACGCCGCCCGCGTCCGCCAAGACCTCCGCCGCCCTCGACTTCTCCGAGCGCATCATCGCCGGCGGCCCCGACGACTTCATGGAGGTCCGGCACCTCTTCCTGCGCGGCTCGAACGAGGCCATCGGCCGCAAGCTCGCCGAGATCGCCCGCGACCGCTTCGGCGCCCGCCCCACTCCGCTCCCCGACCCGCTCCTCGTCCGCACGCGCCGCACCTGGTTCGAGCGAAACTTCCCCGCGCACCTCGCGCGGATGCGCGGCGCCGCCGCCGCCTTCGACGCCGACCTCGCCGACGACCGCCTCGACTTCGGCGAGTTCGGCTACCTCCTCGGCACGCCGCCCGGCTGCTCCGTCTTTTTCCTGCCGCCGTCCGCCGTTGCCGACGGCCGCAGCCTCCTCAGCCGCAACTACGACTTCACCACCGGCACGCTCTGGCAGCAGCGGCCCGCCCCCGGAGAACTCCCCTGCACCGCGCGTCCCTACGTCATCGAGGTCTACCCCGACACCGGCCATCCCGCCCTCTACATCGCCAGCTACGACCTGCTCGGCGGCGCTCTCGACGGCATCAACGCCGCCGGCCTCACCGTGGCTGTCCTCGCCGACGATGAATCGTTCGCGCGCGGCGTCATCGAGCCGACCGGCGGCCCCTCCGTCGGCCTCAACGAAATCCAACTCGTCCGCTACCTGCTCGACACCTGCGCCGACGTGGCCGAGGCCAAGACCGCCCTGCGCCTGGCCAAACAGTACTATGGATTCCTGCCCTGCCACTATCTCATCGCCGACCGCCACGGCCGCTCATTCGTCTGGGAATACTCCGCCGCGCACAACCGCGAGTACATCATCGACGGCGGCGGCCGCCCGCAGGTCGTCACCAACTTCCTGCTGCACCGCTACCCCTCGACCGCCGGTGCGCCGACGACCGAACTCGCCGAGCTGTCTGCCGCGCTCTCCGCCGACCAATTCGCCGCCCACCCGGCCGGCTTCTCCGCCGCCGCGAGCGCCGACGACGACGATCATCTGCGCACCGCCGATTCACCCGATGACGCGACCATCTCGGCCGTCTCCGAGCCCGCCGCACCCGGCCCGGCCCCCGCAAACCCGCTCGTCGAACTCGCCGCCGCCGCCGCGCCGCTTGAACCCACAAACACACTCGCAGACGATCTCGCCCTGGCCGGCGCCGCTTCCGCCACCGGCGCCGCCCCGCGCACGTTGTCCGAGCCCGCGCAGGCTGCGCCCCGCGCCG
>CAZNDQ010000113.1:0-10113 GCA_964571825.1 uncultured Planctomycetales bacterium
ATGGCGGACCAGATCGTCGCCGACGTGCCGGCGGGCGCGGAGGTGGGGTTCGTCGGCATTCGCAGCCGGGGGGAGTATCTGGCGCATCGGCTGTACGAGCTGGTTCAGCAGCGCGGGCTGGGACGAGTCGATCTGGGCGTGCTGGACATCACGCTGTATCGCGACGATCTGGCGGAAAAGGGCCCGGCGGCCATCCTGCGTTCGACGCAGATCGACTTTGCGATCGAGGGGCGGTATATCATTCTGGTTGACGACGTGATTTATACGGGCCGCTCGATCCGCGCTGCGCTGACGGCGCTGGCCGATCTGGGCCGGGCGCGGGCGACGCGGCTGGCGGTGCTGATCGACCGCCCGGCGCGTGAACTGCCCATCCAACCCGATTTCGTCGGTCTGCGGACCGAGGCGAACGTCGGTCCGGTGACCGTCAAGGTACGAGAATTGGACGGCATCGACGCGGTGGAAGTGCGATGACGACGGCACCCGCGCGAGAACCGCAGGAGAGTCCTCAGACAAGGCCGCAGTCCGTCATGCCGGGAAGCGAACCGCAGCCGACCTCCTCCGCGCCGGCGGGCATTGAATGGCGCCGGCGGCATCTGCTGGGTCTGGAGGAGCTGTCGGCGGACGAGATCGAACTGATCTTCGGCACGGCGGACAGCCTCAAAGAAGTTTCGACACGGAGCATCAAGAAGGTTCCGGCGCTGCGCGGGCGGGTGGTGGCCAACCTGTTCATCGAGGAGAGCACGCGGACGCGGACGAGCTTCGCGCTGGCGGCGCAGCGGCTGAGCGCGGACGTGCTGGACTTCTATTCGGCGGGCTCGTCGCTGTCGAAGGGGGAGACGCTGCGCGACACGGCGCGGAACATCGAGGCGATGGGGGTGGACATCATCGTCTGCCGCCATTCGTCGGCGGGCGCGGCGCGGTACCTGTCGGAGTGCGTGGGGTGCTGCGTGGTCAACGCGGGGGACGGGACGCACGAGCATCCGACGCAGGGGCTGCTGGACCTGTACACGATCCGCGAACTCAAGGGGCGGATCGAAGGGCTGCACGTGGCGATCGTCGGCGACATCGCGCATTCGCGGGTGGCGCGGTCGAACATCTGGGGGCTGCGGAAGCTGGGTGCGCAGGTGACGCTGGTCGGGCCGACGACGCTGGTGCCGGCGTCGATGGCGCAGATGGGCGTGGCGGTGAGCCATAACCTCGATGAGGTGATCCCGCAGGTGGACGTGATCAACATGCTGCGGGTGCAGCGGGAGCGGATGGCGAGCCAGGTGTTTCCGTCGGTGGCGGAATACACGTGGCTGTTCGGGATGAACCGCAAGCGGCTGGCGCGGGCGAAGCCGGACGTGTTGATCATGCATCCGGGTCCGGTGAACCGGGGGATCGAGCTGGCGAGCGAGGTGGCGGACGGTCCGCACAGCAGCATCCTGCGGCAGGTAACGAACGGGCTGGCGATCCGGATGGCGGTGCTGTACCTCGTCAATCAGGCGAGCGGAACCTAGACACGATGACAGCGGCCGGGCCAACGATGCTGATCCGCAACGGGCGCGTGATCGACCCGGCGCAGGGGCTGGACGCGGTGCGCGATCTGCGGATCGAGGGCGGCCGGATCGCGGCGGGCGAGGCGCGCGCGGGCGGCGGCGCAGACGTGGAGATCGATGCGCACGGGCTGATCGTGGCGCCGGGGCTGATCGACATGCACGTGCACTTCCGCGAACCGGGAGCGGTGGAGAAGGAGACGATCGCCAGCGGGAGCGCAGCCGCGGTGGCGGGGGGCTTCACTTCGGTGGCGTGCATGCCGAACACCGATCCGCCGCTGGACAACGAGGCGGCGATCGAGTTCGTCTGCCGGCAGGCGTCGCGCGCGGGGCTGTGCAACGTGTATCCGGTGGGGGCGATCACGAAGGGTCGGGCGGGCAAAGAGCTGGCCGAGATGGGGATGATGGTCCGCGCCGGTGCGGTGGCGTTCAGCGACGACGGCGGCGCGGTGGCCAGCTCGGCGGTGATGATGCGCGCGATGCAGTACGTGAAGATGTTCAACAAGCCGCTGATCCAGCACTGTGAGGACGCGGAGCTGTCGGGCGGAGCGATGAACGCGGGGTACACGTCGGTGCGGCTGGGGATCCCGGGGGTGCCGGCGATCGCGGAAGACCTGATCGTGCAGCGCGACATCACGCTGGCGGCGGCGACGGGCGCCCGGTACCACGTGGCGCACATCTCGACGAAGGGGGCGGTGGAGCTGGTGCGGCAGGGGAAGGCGCGCGGGGTGAGCGTGACGGCGGAGGTGTGCCCGCACCACCTGCTGATGACGGAGGAGATGGTCGAGACGTACGACACGAACTACAAGATGAATCCGCCGCTGCGCGGGCGCGACGACGTGGCGGCGTGTCTGGGGGGCGTGCGGGACGGGACGATCGACTGCCTGATCACGGACCACGCGCCGCACACGGCGGCGGAGAAGGAACTGGAGTTTGTGCGTGCGCCGTTCGGGATCATCGGGCTGGAGACGGCGCTGGCGATGTTCATCCGGGCGCTGATTCCGGCGGGGGTCATCGACTGGCCGTCGCTGATCCGGGCGATGACGTTTCATCCGGCGCGGGTTCTGAATCTGGACAAGGGGACGCTGCTGGCGGGTCGGGACGCGGACGTGACGCTGATCGACCCGCAGCGGGAGTGGACGATCGACGTGGAGCAGTTCCATTCGCAGAGCCGCAACTGTCCGTGGCACGGGCAGGCGGTGGTGGGCAAGGCACTGGTGACGATCGTCGGGGGCGAGATCAAGTACACAGACGATCAGGCGGCCGGCCGGATCATGCAGTCGGCGACGGCGTAGGCGCGGTGCGGGGTTTGGCGCCGCGCGCGGCTTCGCGCATTCCCAGACGCAACGTAGACTGCCCGCGTGAACACGTACGAGCGGATCATCTCGGGCGCAGCGCGGGGACCGCTGGCCGGTCTGGCGCGCGGCGTGCTGAGCGCGGCGGCGTCGGTGTACGCGGTCGGGGTCAACGCGCGGAACCGGCGGTTCGACACGGGGCGGAGCCGCGCGGTGCTGCTGGACGTGCCGGTGATCAGCGTGGGCAACATCACGGTGGGCGGGACGGGCAAGACGCCGGTATGCATCTGGCTGGCGGAGCGGCTGGTGGAGATGGAGCTGCGGCCGGCGGTGGTGAGCCGTGGGTACGGCGCGCGGCGCGACGCGCCGAACGACGAGATGATGGTGGTGTCGCAGCGGGTGCCGAGCGCGATCTGCGTGGCGAACCCGGTGCGGATCGCGGCGGCGGAGTTTGCGGTGGAGGAGTATGGCGCGCAGGTGATCGTGATGGACGACGGCTTTCAGCACCGGGCGCTGGCGCGCGATCTGGACGTGGTGCTGATCGACGCGACGCGTCCGCTGGGATATGGGCACGTGCTGCCGCGGGGGCTGCTGCGTGAGGCAGCGGCGGGGCTGGCGCGGGCGGACCTGTTGATCGTGACGCGCGCGGACCTGATTGACGCGGGGGCGTGGGAGGCATTGCGGCGAGAGGTGGCGGCGCTGGCGCCTGAGGCGCCGATCGTGCGGTGCCGTCATCGGGCGGTCGGGTTTTTGGCGCTGCACGATTCGATGCCGGCGGCGCCGGGTGCGACGTGCCGGCGGGTGTTCGTCTCGGCGGGGATCGGAAATCCGGACGCGTTCGTGGCGGGCGTGCGGCGGCAGGGTTTCGAGGCGGCGGGCGCGTGCTGGTGGCCGGACCATCACTCGTTTCGCGCAGCGCACGCGGAGACGATCCTGGCGCAGGCGGCGCGCGCGGAGGCACAGGGCGTGCTGACGACGGAGAAGGACCTGGTGAAGCTGCGGCCGCTGGACGTGCGCTGGACGCTGCCGGTGTGGGCGATGCGCGTCGATATCGACTTTTTGGAGGACGGCCATAGAATCGTGCTCGATCACGTGCGGCGGACGATCGAGGAATCGCGGCAGCGCCGGGAGCCACCCGCATGACGCGCGAGTACAAACCCTACGATCCACGGAAGCTCAAGACGATTTCGATTTCCGCGCGGCAGCACAAGGCGGAGACAAGCGCATTCGCGCAGTTGCCGGCGCCCGGCGCCAGCGCCGCGGAGCTGCTTGACTCTCTGCCGCGGTTTCTCGGGGCGGAGCGGTTGCGGGCGATCGTCGAGGCGATCGTGGCGTCGCGGCGGGCGGACCGGCCGGTGGTGCTGGCGCTGGGCGCGCACGTGGTGAAGGTCGGCTGCTCGCCGATCGTCATCGACCTGATCGAGCGGGGGATTGCGTCGGCGGTGGTGTTCAACGGGGCGACGGCGATCCACGACGTGGAGATTGCGACGACGGGCGAGACGAGCGAGGAGGTGGCAGAGACGATCCGGACGGGCCAGTTCGGCATGGTGCGGGAGACGGCCGAGGTGTTCGGGCGGGCGCTGGCGAGCGCGGCGGCGGACGAAGGGCTCGGTGCGGCGCTGGGGCGGACGCTGGTAGCGGAGAAGGCGCCGAACCTGCACCTGTCGATACTCGCGGCAGCGCAGCGGAAGCGGATTCCGCTGACGGTGCACGTGGCGATCGGGACGGACACGATTCACATGCTGGCGCCGCTGGATGGGGCGAAGCTCGGCGCGACGACGATGACGGACTTTCGCCTGGTCTGTTCGGTGGTGGCGGACCTGGGGGCGGCGCCGGGTGCGGACGCGGGCGGCGTGTGGATGAACGTCGGCTCGGCGGTGCTGCTGCCGGAGGTGTTTCTCAAAGCGGTGGCGGTGGCGCGGAACCTCGGGGCGGACCTGGACCGGATGTCGACGGCGAACCTGGACATGCTGGGGCATTATCGTCCGCGGCAGAACGTGGTGCTGCGGCCGGTGTCGGCGGGGCGCGGTCACGAGGTGATCGGGCAGCACGAAATCCTGCTGCCGCTGTTGCGTCAGGCGCTGATCGAGCGGCTCGGCTGAGCGGACACGTCGTTGCCGGGCGTCGGGGAAGGTGTAGATTAAGTTCATGGGCAGACCGGCCGTTTTTCTGGACCGCGACGGGACGCTGATCGAGGACACGGAGTACCTCAGCAGCCCGGACGAGGTGCGGCTGCTGCCGGGGGCGGCGGAGTCGCTGATCCGGCTGCGGCAGGCGGGGTACGATCTGATCGTGGTGAGCAATCAGTCGGGCGTGGCGCGCGGGATGTTTACGGAGGAGGCGGTGCGGCGGGTGAACGACCGGATGTGCAGTCTGCTGGCGCAGCTCGGTGCGGCGCTGGATGACATCAAGTTCTGTCCGTACATGCCGGGGCGCGAGGCGAAGGTGGAGCGATATCGCAAGGACAGCGAGATGCGCAAGCCGAAGCCGGGGATGATTCTGGAGGCGGCGGGCGAGCGGGACATTGATCTTCCAACGTCTTGGGCGATCGGAGATTCGCGGCGGGACGTGCAGGCCGGGCGGGCGGCTGGTTGCCGGACGATTTTGCTGAACGGGAGCGGGCGGGGCAAGCGCCCGCCGGAAGCGGACTTTGTGGCGCCGACGCTGGTAGCGGCGACGGATCGAATCCTGGGGCTGGCGGGCGATGATGCGGCGGAGGAGGAGGAACCGGAAACGCCACGGAGCATGGATGAGCAGGCGCGCGAGGCGCCGGCGGTGGTGAGCGCGGCGAACGCGGCGCCGGCGGCGCCGGCGTCGGGGGATGCGGCGGGCGGCGGGGACGCGCGGGAGACGAACCGGCTGTTGCGCGAGATTCTGGAGCTGCAGCAGCGTCAGGCGCGGCTGAAAGCGCACAGCGACTTTTCGTTTTTGCAACTGGCGGCGGCGGTGGTGCAGGTGGTGGCGATCGCGTTCGCGGTGTTCGGGTTTCTGGAAATGCTGGACGGGAAGGAGGGCGATCCGCTGGCGGCGATGCTGCGGATCCTGATCGCCATTTTCTGCCAGTTGTTTGCCATGACGCTGCACACGCAGGCGCGGCAGCGGTGACCGGCCGTCCGGCCGACGAGCGCTTGGGCGGGGATTTCATTGCCACGGCGGCGGCGGCACGCTAGATTCATTTCACCTGCTTAAACGATTCCATCAATTCGCGCGGGCGAGGGCGCACAGCCGGAGGTGGGTGATGCCGACACGTCGGACGTTCATCAAGACGGGACTGGGCCTGGCGGTGTTCGGGTTGCCGCGCAGCAGCGGGATTGCGGCGGCATTCTGCGCGGGGGGGCGCGTGCAGAATCTGCAAGCGCCGAAGTACGGGGGTTCGCCGTTCCACGTGCTGCTGGACCTGGGGAATACGGTGCGGCCGGCGGACATCGGCACGCCGGCGCTGCCGTTCCTGGACGGGTTCAACATGGAGCCGTTCGAGTTCCAGCACAGCGTCATCGCGGGCGGGAGCGGCTCGCTGGGGACTGGGGGTGCGCTGCCGCACGCGACGGAGGAGGCGCCGATCGTCATTGTGGGCGGGGGGATCGCGGGGCTGGCGACGGCGTATCTGCTGCGCGATCTGAAGCCGGTGCTGCTGGAGCAGGGGCCGCGGTTCGGGGGCGTCGCGCAGGCGGAGGTGTGGAACAACGTGCCGTATTCGCTGGGCGGGGCGTACCTGATCGACCCGGACCCGGGCTCGGAGCTGGAGGCGCTGTACGCGGAGCTGGGGCTGGACGAGATCGCGCGGATCGACCTGGAGACGAACCCGGTTGAATTGCGGGGAAGGATTTTGCGGGACTTCTGGGAGGGCGAGGGCAGCCCGGCGGAGGATGCGGGGCTGTTCGAAAAGTTCGCCGAGCTGAACGAGTGGTTCATCGAGAACTACCCGGAGATTCCGCTGACGGAGGAGACGCGGGACTGGGTGATGGAGCTGGACGGGCGGACGTTTCGGGAGGACGTGTTTCAGCGGTTGGGCGGGCGCGTGCCGGAGCTGCTGTCGCAGGCGCTGCAGCAGTACTGCTATTCGTCGATGGGGGCGGCGATGGAGGAGCTGTCGGCGGCGGCGGCGTGGAACTTCGTTTCGGCGGAGTACATCGGTCGGTGGACGTTCGCGGGCGGGCTGGGCGCGGTGGCGCGGGCGCTGTGGACGCGGCTGTGCGCGGCGCTGCCGCCGGAGAACCTGCGGACGGGGAGTGGGGTGTTTGACGTGCGGTTGGCGGGGGACGGAGCGCGGGTGAGCTACAAGCGCGAGGGCGGGCCGGTGCAGAGCATTCAGGCGCGCCGGGTGGTGATGGCGGCGCCGAAGTTCATCTGCAAGCGGATCATGCCGGGGCTGGATGCGGAGCGGCTGGCGGCGATGGACGCGGTGCACCAGCGGGCATACGTGGTGGTGAACGTGCTGCTGAACGTGGGGCTGCCGGACGATTTTTACGATCTGTGGCTGCTGCGCGATGCGACGCTGCCGACGCCGGAGACGGCGGCGCAATGGCATCGGGTGACGGACGTGATCAGCGCGACGTGGGCGACGGGTGGGGGCGGGGATTCGTCGGTGCTGACGATGTACTGGCCGCTGGCGTTCGACCCGAGCCGGCACGCGGTGGTGACGGCGACGGCGTGGGACGAGTTCGCGCAGAAGGCGGGGCCGCAGATCAGCAGCGTGCTGGAGCTGCTGGACGTCCCGGTGTCGGCGGTGGCGCAGATTCGCATGACGCGGTGGGGTCATCCGATGCCGATCGCGCGGCCGGGGTTTTATCGCGCGGGGTATGCGGACATTCTGCGGAAGCCGCTGGGCGAGCGGATTTTCTTCGTCAATCAGGACAACTGGGCGCTGCCGGCGATCGAGACGAGCCTGCTGGAGGCGCTGCACTTTGCGCCGCGGGTGGCGGAGGGGCTGCGAAAGACGGGACTGGGGGCGCCGTTGGGGGCAGTGAGCGCGGCGGTCTAACGGTCGGGGCGGCATTGGACGAAGTGTGGGATGGGGGAGAGAATCGCCGAAGAAATCAGGGGCGACCCGTGGGCACGGACATAAAGGAGGATGACAAATGTCGACTGGGTCGTCGAGCTGTCGGGTATTGGTGATTGCGCTGGTGATTGCGGCGGGCGCGGGGGCAATGCTGCCGGCGTGCGTGGGGCTGCAGCTTCCGGGCACACAGTCGGTGCTGCTGGGGCGGTGGAAGCTGGAGCAGGCGTCGGACGATCAGCTCAGCGAGACGTTCTGGACGTTTGACGCGCTGGGGCGGCTGGTGGAGATCGAGATCGTGACGGAGGACGTGACGATCGAGCAGACGATCCGTTCGTCGACGACGACGATTGAGGGGGACGAGGTGACGATCCAGACGGGGACGGCGGGGAACAACTGGAGCTTTACGGGAACGCTGAACGAGGAGGAGAACGTCATCACGGGGAAGCTGACGACGACGTTCAGTTTTCTGGGGATCACGGTGAACATCGACAACGGGGACGCGACGCTGACGAAGCAGTAGATTGCCGTCGCGTGCGGCGCCGGGAGGAAATCGGGCGTACGGTCGGCGCGCGGAGCGCCCGACGGTCGGATGGTGCGCTCGTGAAGCCGGGGAGGACGCTATTCGTCGGCGTCGGGTTCGACGACGGCGAAGACGCCGTCAACAACGGCACCGAAGATCACCTGAATGCCCTCGGCGAGCCCGCCCGCAGCGACGGTGCGGAATTCGTTGATGGCGGCCTGGTCGCTGCAGCCGCCCATGGTGGGTCCGAGCATGGCGACGGCCGCCAGCGTGATGCAGATTCGTTTGAGGATTCTGTTGCGTGATTTCATGATCGCCCTCGCGCGCCTTTCACATCCGTGTTCTGGCCGTTGCCCCAGGCGTTGAGAGGCGACGGCGCGGCCGCCGATCCGATCGGCCCGATTCGTGTCTCGGTATATATCGGTCTTCAGGGGAGGCGATTTGAGGAGTGAACGCGCGGAATCCGCGCATCGTTCGATGCGGCCGGATGTTATGGGCTGAGGGCGCGGCGGATGAGCTGGAGGCCGCCGAAGAGGAGGATGGCGGTGAAGGCGAGGCGGATGTAGCGGGGGTTGAGTCGGTGGGTGAGGCCGCCGCCGAGGTAGGCGCCGGCGAGGGCGCCGGGGGCGAGGACCGCGGCGAGACCGAGGGGGTAGGTGAGGCGTACGCCGGAGTAGACCAGACCGGCGTTCTTGGCGACGGCGCCGACGGCGCTGAAGGCCATCATCACGGCGGCACTGTTGGCGACGGCGTTGCGGATGGGGAGTCGGAGGAGCCACTGCTGGCCGGGGACCGTGATGACGCCGCTGCCGATGCCGAGAAGTCCGCCGAGGGCGCCGGCGATGCTGCGGAGGGAGAGGCCGCGGGCGGGGATGCGTGCGGGATCGAGGGGAGCGGACGGCGGGGCCGGACGGGAGCGGCGGGGCAGCAGGAAGTAGACGTCGTGCAGGGCGAGTAAACAGAGGAAGGCGCCGAAGGCAGCGGCGAGGTACCCTTCGCGCTGGCCGGTGAAGGCGGGCGCGGAACTGAGGGCGACGCCGACGATGACGCCGGCGATGGCGCCGGGGAGCATCCAGGCGACGACGCGGGGGACGACGGCGCCGGCCTGGCGATGACGGAGATAGGCGGCGAAGGCGACAAGGCAGTTGATGATCATGGCGGCGGCCTGATAGACGTGGATGTCGGGACCGACGAGCAGGAGGAGCGCGGGGATCATGATGACGCTGCCGCCGATGCCGAGGAATCCGCCGAGGGTGCCCGCGCCGAGGCCGACGAACAGAAGCATAACGATGTCGGTGACCGTCATTTACACTTGACCGCGGTCAGCGCGGTGGACCCGTAGCGTGGCGGGTCGGGCCGGGCCGGCCGTCGGGTGTAGAGATAGCGGACGGCGGGCCGCCCGCCAAGGGGGAGATTTGCGGTAATCAAGGCTCGCGGCAGCCGATGAAGGTGGTAGAATGGGCGCGTCGGGTTATCGGTGCTGCTCCAGCGCCGCACACGAACCCGGCGGTCGCGGTCCGGGCCGAAGCGCGGGGACAAACAGCGATGATGAGCATGAGCAAGCGGATTGCCGTGCGACTGTTCGCGTTTGTGGCGGTGGTGGCCGCGAGCGGGGCCGCGCGGGCGGACTTGCAGCCGTCTGACGTGCTGGTGGTTTACAACTCGGCGTCGCCGGGGACGTTGGCGGTCGTCGAAGCCTATCTGAGCGCTCATCCCGACATTCCGGGCGAGAACCTCGTGGACCTGCGAAATCCGCAGCTTGTA
>CAZNDQ010000114.1:0-10036 GCA_964571825.1 uncultured Planctomycetales bacterium
CTCCCGCGCCGAAGCCCGCCGCGGCTGGATCAAGGGCAACGTCCAGATCTACATCGACCGCACCAGCGCCGAGTGGCGCGCCGCTAACCCCGACCGCGCCGACATGGCCGACCACCCCGAGCGCGTCGTCCGCATCTGGATGGACGAACTCGACTTCGACCTCGAACTCGCTCGCCTCGAAACCGACGGCAACTTCCGCGTCCAAAGCGTCGAAGCCGACCTCGATGGCGTCGGACTGAGGCTCCGCTGGAACGAAGACCAGAATCGCATCGAGCATCTCGAGATCGCCGAGGGCAAGCAGATGCTCGTCCGCGGCCGGCCGCGCGAGATGCGCTTCGCCCTCCCCGGCAGCGACGGCGAAATGCTTCTCGCCCAGACCGACGAACCCGACGAGACCGCCGCGCCGGCCGAACCACAGGCGCCCGTCGTCCCCACCCCCGCCCTCGAAGAAGACGACGACCCCGAGCTGCTCAAGCTCTCCGACGAGCCCAAACGAAAACCCCAGACCGCCGGCGCCTACCGCGCCACCTTCGACCGCAACGTCGTCGTCGAGGATCGCCACGGCCTCGAACTCCGCGGCGGACTCACCGCCGACCAACTCCTCCTCACCTTCGACTATCGCCAGGCACGCGAAGTGGCTGAGTCCTCCTCGCGCAACACCGAGACCGACCAGCCACAGGAGGCTGCGCAGAATCAGTCGCGCCTCGTCGTGACCTGGTCCGGACCGCTCACCGTCTCGCCCACCGATCCCATCGAGGGCCCCGACGACAAACAGAAGTTCCACGTCGAAGCCACCGGCAACCCCGTGCGCCTCCGCGACGGAGACTCCCTCGCCGAGTGCGACCGCCTCGTCTTCCACAACGAAACCCAGAGCGCCTGGCTCCACGGCACCGACCAGCGCCTCGTCCAGATCACCTCCAGCGACGGCCGCAGCATGTCCGCCCGCCTCCTCCACTACGACCGCCCCGCCAATCGCATCCGCATGACCGGTCGCGGCTCGATGACCGCCACCGGCGCCGGCGTCCGCATGCTCGAGGCCGACCGCTCCGACGCCGCGCAGATCGAAGCCGAACTCCGCGGCCAAGACGACCGCCTCACGCGCATCGCCTGGACCCGCAGCGTCGATCTCGAACTCGACGAACAGGAGTTCACCGTCACCGATCCCGAGACCGGCGCTCCGCACCCCCGCCGCAGCCAGTACATCCGCACCGCCACGCTCGAAGGCGGCGTCGAATTCGCCCAGGACGACCAGCTCGTCCAGGCGGACCATGTCTTCGTCGATTTCGGCATCCCGCGCCAGCCCGGCCGCGTCATCGACTACGTCGAGCGCTTCGAGGGTCGCGGCGGCGTCCGCCTCGTCCCCCGCGCCCACGAGGAAGTCCGCTGCGATCGAATGGAAATCGACATGGCCCTCGCCGACGACGGCCGCAACGTCCCCACCGAAGCGCGCGCCTTCGGCAACGTCCGCGCCGCCCAGCGCAACCGGCAGATTCAGGCCGCCGAATCCATGCGCGTCACCCTCGGCGATGTCCCCGCACCGCTCCCCCCCGTCGATCTCGCCCAGGCCCGCGCCGTCGCCGCCTCACGCGGCATCGACCCCGACAAAGTCGACTGGGACGCCTGGCAGGCGAAACGTGCCGCGCGCATGGAAACCGCCATCCTCGCCCTCGAAGCCCGCCGCGACGTGCGCATCCGCGACGACGAAAACGGCCTCCACGTTCGCGCCGACGATCTCGTCTGCACCATCCCCAACGGTAAGCAGATCGATCAGGCCATCGTCCAGTCCGGCGAAGGCCGCTGGGCCGAGGTCGTCACTGACGAATTCAAGATCCGCGGCAACCGCATCCGCATGGAAGCCGAGCGACAGTGGGTCCACGTCCCCGGCGACGGCGAGGTCGAGTTCTACACCGATCAGGACCTCGACGGCCGCGCCCTCGACAAAGCCGTCCCCGTCCTCATCTCCTGGGAAGGGCAGATGGAGTTGCACGGCCGCCAGAATCGCCTGCAGTTCGAGCAGCGCGTCCAGGCCGTCAGCAGCGACGGACCCGACGAGCAACATCGCATGATCTGCGACAAGCTCACCGTCAGCTTCGTCAATATGCCCCCGCGCGATGTGCCGCAGGAAGCCCGCTCACCGCAATCGACGTACTGGGTCTTCGCCCCCCTCGTGCGGCAACTCACCGGCCGCGACGACGAGCCCCGCAGTGCCAGCCTCCGCTTCAACAAGCGCCCCGTCACCGTCTATGCCGAAGGACAGGTCGTCGCCCTCTCCAGCACCCACGAGCCGCGCACCCGCGCCTTGCTCACCCGCGTCCGCATCAGTGGCCCGCGCATCATCGTCGACCTCCGCCGCCAGACCACCAACGTCGAGGGCGCCGGCAACCTCCTCGCCGAAGACTACCGTTTGCGCACCCCCGCGCAGCGCACGTCGCCCGACGCCGACCCGCTCCTCTCCCAGATCGGCGGCAGCGGCCCCAGCCAGACCCTCTTCGCCTGGGCCAACTCCATGTCGTATCTGCAGAACCGCGACATGGCCATCCTCGATCAGGAGGTGCAGATGGTCCACCGCGCCGGCTCCGACATGGTCCTCGGCGGCGCCGTCGCCGCCGCCCACAACGTCGACATCGGCAAGCTACGCACCATCTCCGGCCGCACGACCACCCTCGACTGCAACAATCTCGTCGTCGAGTTCGACCGCGCTACGTCCGCCCAGGGGCGCAACGGCTCCCTCTTCGGCGGCGGCCAGCTCCGCCGCTTCGAAGCCGCACAGGCCGTCCTCCTCAAGGACGTCGACAAGACCCTCGTCGGCGACCGACTCACCTACTCCACCGACACCGGCCTCGTCACTGTCACCGCCGACGGCGGACGCGAAGCCCACATCTACGACGAGAGCGCCGAAACCGCCACCCTCCGCGGACACTGGCGCGGACCCGAACTCCGCTGGAACCGAAAAACAAACCGCATCGAAGCCCGCGACGCCACCATGGTCTACAGCCGGCAGTAGTGGACCTGTATTCCGCGGGTCGGCGCTGGCACAGTGCGAGTGTGATCACGCGTTTTCGATCAACTCGTCGATCGCTTCGCCCACGATCTTGACTAGTTTGACCCCAGCCTTCCCGTGCAAGGAATCCAGGGCGAAGTTGAACTGGGCCGGCGCGACGACTCGGCCATCGGCCATCACCCAGGGGTATTCGCAGTTTGACGGAGTCCGTCCGCCGTCATCGCACGACGGAGACAGCATCTCGATCTGTTGCGCCAGTCCGTGAATCGCCCGGACGATCCAGGTATCAGACCGCAGCCGACCGGCCTCCCTCGCGACGACGTTCTTGGCAATGATCGGGATTTGCTTGGCGACGTAGCAGTGGCTCTGCTGAATCTCCAACGGATTGCTGCCCGTCGCAATCAAATGTGCCTTGGCCAGTTTCTCGCATGCCATTTGCAGATAATGCAACTGGTGACAGGCTGGCAGATCGCGCTTCTCGAGTAGTGCGTCGCGCGCCGCCAGGTCGGATTTGGCCTGCCGGGCAAACGCCTCCTGCCACGACATGCGCTAGTTCCCGTTTGGATGGGGATAGGACGGACCGATTTCCCAATCATTCGGCAGAGTCAGCCTGCCGTCCAACAGATCGGTGTACTCGTCCGGAGTGATTTCCACAATGATACTCGAAAACAGCATCCCGCTCGACGCATGCGGCCCGAAACGGATCGGTTGAATCCCGGCCGTGATCGTCTCCGGGTTGACTTCCAGCAGCTTGATCGGTTCCTCCGGATACTGCTCCCGTCCACGGTCTTTGTGAAGCAACCTGAAGATGTGCAGCATGTACGGCTCGACGCGAAAGTGCGACTCGGCCAGCTCCCGTGCCGCCTCGTCCTTGCTCTTCGGCGATGTGACGGTCTCTTTCATCATTCACCTTTAACCAGTATATGGACGCCCCAATCACGCTTCAACGCACGCACGTCGCCCGCCCGTCCGCCCGAGAATACCGCCGCTCCTCGCCCCGCCCCCCGCTTGCCGCCTCGCGCTCCCACCGGGTATCCTGCCCCACGGCTCTTCCGCCGGAGGCATCACCGTGGACCTGCGCGCCGGACTCCTCGAAGATACCGTCTCCCACGTCGGCTATCGCGCGCCCGTCACCGTCGACCTCGACGCCCGACTCCGCGACGCCATCGCCCGCATGCAGCGCGAGCGCGTCGGCTGCGTTCTCGTCTGCGAGCGCGGACGCCTCCGCGGCATCTTCACCGAACGCGACGTCCTCGTCCGCGTCGTCGGCGCCGGCGTCCCCGTCGACCGACCCCTGCGCGACTGCATCACCCTCAACCCCGTCACCGTCCGCGCCGCCGAGCCCGTCGCCGCCGCCATCCGCAAGATGCACGAGGGCGGCCACCGACACCTCCCCGTCATCGACGACCGCGGCAATCCGCTCGGCACCGTCTCCGTCAAACGACTCGTCTACCACATCGCCGAGCACTTCCAGCAGGCCGTCTACAACCTCCCGCCCCTGCCCGACCACTATGGCGCAACCCCCGAGGGCGCATGAAAGGAGCCGCCATGAATTGCCCCACCTGCCTCGAAGAGAACATCGCCGGCGCCGACGTCTGCAACAACTGCGGCCACGACCTCACCGATCTCTCCACGCCGATCGCCTCCAGCCCCGAAGAACAACGCATCATGACCGAGCCCCTCGCGCAGATCGGCGCCCACACCCCCGTCTTCGTCGCCCCCGACACCTCACTCCGCGACACCGTCCGCGCCATGTGCGAAAACAACATCGGCTGCGTCCTCGTCGGCGCCCCCGACAATCTCCTCGGCATCTTCAGCGAACGAGACCTCCTCCTCCGCGCCGCCGACCGCCACACCGACCTCGCCGGCCGACCCATCCGCGAACTGATGACGCCCAAAGTCGAAACGCTCAAAGACGACGCCCCCATCGCCTACGCCCTCAACCGCATGGCCGTCGGCAACTACCGCCATGTCCCCATCACCCACGCCGGCCGCGTCGTCGGCATCGTCTCCGCCCGCGATATGATGCAGCTCATCAGCGGCTGGTACCCCGAAATCCACGACTGATCCGCCGCGCCGCCATCGACCCCGCGCGCCGCGCGCTTCACCGCGCCGGCTGCGACCCGGCACTCGGCGCTGCACGCACCGCCAGGTCGCGCGTCAGCCGCCCGCGCGGCTCGATCACCCACCACGCGCCGTCCGCCGCGCGCGTCGCCGCATCGCTCATCCGGTAGCGGTTGCTCACGGCGCGGATCGCCCGCGGCCGGTCACCCGCAAACGGATCCTCCCGGAAAAACCGCGCCGCCGACGCCGGCTCGTTCGTCAGCCGCTCCAGCAATCGCGCAAACCACGCCTCCCGCATCAGGTTGCGATTCCCCAGCGTCAGAAACCACACCTGAAAGTCGATCCGCGGATGATGCGGCGCGACGATCCGTGGCGCCTCGCGCGCCTCCCCCGGCGCCCACCGCCACCGATACGGCACCCACCGCCCGTCCGCCGCCAGCCCCTGCACCTCCACCACATCGCGCTCCTGCGTCATCCCCGCAAACAGGTGATACGAGTTCACCACGCGGAAATCGCGCCACACCCGCCATTCACTCAGCGCTGCACGCGTCGGCGCATCACGGATCACCAGCAGCCCGAACTCGACGAGCGATGCCCCGACAATCAGCGCCGCGATCACCGACAGCATCGTCGTACGCGCCGCCCGCATGATGAGCCCGCGCGGCCGCACCGCCGCCGCTTCTGCCGTTGCGCGCCGCCACAACCGCCCGCGCACGCGTTCCCACGCCCCGACGATCCACGCGTAATCCCGGTCCTCCAGCAAAAACAACCCCAGGATCAACGTCAGGTAGTTGAAGATGCCGTAGTTCGCCGTCAACAGGATCGCGATCTGAAACCCCGACAGCACGACGAACAGCACCTGCCGCGCCCGCCGCCCCGCGAAGATCATCAGCGGCAGCACGCACTCGATCACCAGCGTCAGCCCCGTCTCCCACCGGTGCCACACCGCCGGCAGGTTGTGCGCATACCACCCCAGCCACGTCGCCAGCGGCGCCGTGTCGTAATAAAAACTCATCGCCCACATCTCGCGCCAGCCGCCCCCGGCCGCCTGCACCTTGGCGATCCCCGATTCGAAATAAACGCGAAACAGCAGCCACTGCATCAGAAACACGACCACCGCGTGCGGCACCACAAGCCGCCGAAACGCCACCCGCTCCGCCCCGCGCCGCAACAGCACCCGCGAATAGGCTGGCAGCAGCAGCGCGTGCAGCGTCGATTCCATCAGCAGGTTGTCCCACTGAAAATAGAAAAACGTCTGCCCCACCGTGATGAACGACAGGTACAGCACCCCCAGCAGCAACAGGCACGTCTTGCGCAGCACGCCGACCGTCACCAGCAGCGACAACAAAATCCCCGCGACCGCCCCCGTGCGCAGCGCCCCATCCGACGCGTTCCACCGGAAGATCGTCGGAAACTCGTGCCACGCGACCGCCTCGCCGCGCTCCTGCACCGCCCGCACCGTCTCCGCCGCCGGCAGCAATCCGCCGCTTCCAATCAGTTCGTCAAGCTGCACGTACAGCGACGCGAACGCCGCCAGATGAACCAGCCCGAACAGCGCCAGAAACACCTTCGCGCTGCGCCGATACGTTGCATGGTGGTCCGCCGGCCTCGGCACGCCACGCGCGTCCGGTGGCGTCACCGGCGCCTGGCCTCGCCGCTCCGCGCGCACGGCAGCCACCGCCGCCTCACCCACGCCAACAGCAGACCTCGCCGCGCCGTTCGCGCCCGCACGCGCTGCCACGCCTGCGACCATTTCCTTTCTTTCTTGCCCTTCCTGTTCCACGATCGCCGCAGTCTACCCCCGCGCTGCGCCCCGCGCGAACCAGCACCTCACCCGCCCGCGCCGCGCACAGGGCGCCAAACCCCGCGCACGTCCACGCTTCACGGCGCCTCCTGCGAAAAATCATTAAGCAACTTAATTAAATGCTTGACTTTTTCCGGACGCATGGCATGCTGTGTATCCGGAGGCGCAGGAAGCGCACCTCCTCAGACATCCCGCACGTCGGACGCTTCCGGCATGCAAACGCGGGAGCAGCGCGGAGCGCCGGCCGCGGCGCACGGCCCGCAGCATGCCCATCCAGCCCCGGCGCAGACAGCCCGAATCACGCCCGCCGTACAGGACGGATCAACACGTCGGCGCCTTGAACCGGCGGCCCCTCGGACTGCAACGCAACGCTGCAAATCCGTGCGGCAGCGCATTTCAACAGAAGATTCGGGAGAGACCGCCATGTACGCGCCAAGATCGCCGCTCCGCCTCATCTGCCTCACCGCCACCATCCTCCTCGCCGCACCATTCGCCGCCGCCGAAAGCTGGCTCCAGTTCCACGAAAACCGCCTCCTCACCGGCGTCACCAGCAACCAGTCCCCCGGCAGCGCCGCCCCCTTCGCCCTCTGGAGCTACACCCACCCCACGCCCGGCGTCGGATTCCGCTCCTCGCCCGCCGTCCACGACGGCCGCGTCTTCGTCGGCTGCGACGACACCGTCTTCTACTGCTTTGACCAGTTCACCGGCGTCATCCTCTGGACCTTCCCCACCGGCGGCGACATCGTCTCCTCCCCCGCCGTCGCCGGCGGCAACGTCCACTTCGGCTCCTTCGACGGCAACGCCTACTGCCTCAACGAAGTCACCGGCCTGCCCGTCTGGATCACGCCCCTCTCCGGACCCGTCTGGGGCTCGCCCACCATCGTCGGCAATGACCTCTTCATCACCGCTCAGGCCGGCGGCGCCCCCGGCGGCAACGCCTACATCCTCGACCGCCTCACCGGCGCCATCACCTTCACCCGACCTTACAGCGGCTTCGGCCTCGCTGCCGTCACCAGTTGCACGCCCTCCGTCGACCTCGGCCGCGCGCTCTGGTTCGCCGGCTCCCACAGCGACAACATGGTCACCAACGACCCCACCATCGAGGCCCTCCCCCTGCCCGCCGCGCCAGCCGTCTGGCAGTACTACGACCCCTTCGGCGGCTTCCTCAACGGCTCCGGCGCCGCCGTCGATCCCCACATCGCCGACCCCGCCGCGCCCGTCCCCTACAACGGCCTCGTCTTCTTCGGCCAGTTCGGCAGCAACACCGCCGTCGTCGCCCTCGACGAATCCACCGGCGCCGTCGTCTGGACCGCCGTCCCCTTCATGAACTCCACCTCCACCCCCGCCATCCACAACGGCCGCGTCTTCATCGGCGCCGATGACGGCCAGGTCTACTGCCTCGACGAACGCACCGGCGCCGTCATCTGGGCCGCCCCCACCGGCGGCCAGGTCTGGTCCGCGCCCGCCGTCGCCAACGGACTCGTCTTCGTCGGCTCACAGGACCACAACCTCTACTGCATCGATGAACTCACCGGCGCAATCCAGTGGACCTTCTACACCGGCCCCACCAGCCGCATCGAAGCCTCGCCCGCCATCGCCGACGGCATCGCCTTCATCGGCGACGCCGGCGACGCCGACGACGGCGGCACCTTCTGGGCCATCACCACACCCGAAACCCAGCGCTACAAGTGGTACCAACCCCCCGAACCCGTCGTCGACTTGCCGCAGAACTACTTCTACGGTTGGAATGAATACTCACTTTTCAACGGCCCGCAGATCGTCGCCGACGATTGGGTCTGCACCGGCCCCGACCCCATCTCCGCCATCCGCTGGTGGGGCTCCTACATCGGCTGGCAGGACCCGCTCGCTCCGCCACCGATTGTCCCCGCCGCTTTCCATCTCGCCGTTTGGACCGACGTCCCCGCCGGCACCGCCGGCGACTTCAGCCACCCCGGCGCGGTCATCTGGGAACACACCTGCACCAACGCGTCCTCCACCTTCGCCGGCTGGGACTACGACCCCATCCGCCGCGAATTCGAACCCGCCTATTTCTATGAATGCGCGCTCCCGCCCGAAGCCTGGTTCTACCAGCCGCAGACCGACGCCATCCTTTGGCTTTCCATCGCCGCCGTGTACCCCGACGGCACCATCGTCGAATACCCCTGGGGCTGGAAGAGCCGCCCACGCACACCCGACGCCAACCCGCTGACCCCCGACGACGCTGTGCGCATCTTCGACCCCACCGCTCCGCTCCCCGGCAGCGCCTACGTGCAGGGTGCGCCCATCTTCTGGCCCACCCCCATCGACTCCTGGGACATGGCCTTCGAGCTGATTGCCACGCAGGAAACCGTCGGCACCATCAAGTGGGACCAGCCGCCCGACCCCGCCGCCGAACCCGGCGCCTTCTTCGGCTGGGACGAACTCTCCCACTTCACCGGCCCGCAAATCGTCGCCGACGACTGGCCCTGCTTCGAACCCATCCCCCTCACCGACATCATGTGGTGGGGCTCCTTCTACGGCTGGCCCGACCTCGGCGCGCTCCCACCGGTCCTCCCCGCGCGCTTCCACCTCGCCATCTGGTCCAACGTCCCGCCGGGCATGCCCGAACCCTACAGCCATCCCGGCGTCTTGCTCTGGGAGTACTGGGCGGATGACTACCGGGTCGATCCATTCGGTGTGGATCGTTCTCCCCGGCCTGGTGATCCGCCCGACGGGTGCTACCTGTTCAACGTCCGGTTGCCCCAGTGGGCCTGGTTCTATCAGGAACCCGGCGTCGACAACATTTACTGGCTCAGCGTCTCAGCGGTGTATGATCCACCGATCTGTCCCTGCAACGCGGACCTGAACAACGACAGCCTGGTGAATGCCGCCGACCTCGCCTTGTTCAACGCCTGTCTGGGGCAGCCGGGAACGGGTCCCTGCCGCCGCGCCGACCTCAACTGCGACGGCCTCGTCAACCCCAATGACCTCCCCATCTTCCAGTGCCAGCTCGGCTTCGCCTGGGCCAACCCCGTCTGCTGCAACCAGGAGGTTTATCCCTTCGGCTGGAAGACCCGACCCAACTACTTCATGGACGACGCCGTGCGCATCTTCGAACCCGTCGCGCCTTCGCCCGGCATGCCCTGGGGCATCGGCCAGCCGATCCAGTTCCAGTCCATGAGCTGGGA
>CAZNDQ010000115.1:0-9963 GCA_964571825.1 uncultured Planctomycetales bacterium
ACTGACGGCCGCGTGGGCGTGCGACCTGGACGGCGTACGCCAACGGCTGACCGCCCTGCTGGCCGACGGACAGAAACCTGCGTCGGCGGAGGACCGCGACTGGTCGTCTCGCGTCGCGGCCCATCGACGGCGACAAGGCCCCGTCGCAGAGATCATCGAAGCGATCTTCGGCCCGCTGGCCGAATGCAATCCGCAACTATGGGGCCGGCGGGCCTACTGCCTGCTGGTGGGAATCATCTACGAACGACTGGCCGCGGACGAGCGTGAAATTGACACGGGTGAACTGGTCACGCTTGCGAAGGTGCTGGCGGAAACGCGACGCTGTGAGAACCAGGCCACGGCCGCCGAACAACGCACCGCGGAATCCAACGGCCGGGCGCCGTCGCGCACGTTTGACAACGAAACAACGTCGACAGACCCCCTGCCACCCAACTTCGGCGAGATCGTGCGGCGCATCTACGGCGCGAACTTCGACCCCGTCGAACCAGTGCCTGCCACGACGCGAGGGTCACGCTGAGGGTCACGCAGACCGCAACAGTTCCCAGCCGCGACGGACGCCCCACGTGCCACTGCTCTTTGAGCAGTACAGGCGCTCGGCGCCACTGCGCTTGAGCAGTGCAGGCACTCGGTGCCACTGCTCTTGAGCCGTGCAGGCGCTCAGTGCCACTGCTCTTGAGCAGTGCAGCCCAGCCGGATCCCCTCACGGACAGCGAACGATAACCGATTCGACGACCGCTTCAACGACCGTGAGATCTGTCCATGACTTGTGCATGCGTCGCGGCCCGCATCGCACTGCTCAAGAGCAGTGGCACCAGGTCGCACCCTTGGCACGTGGGGAACGATGCATCCGCGGCACTGCTCAAGAGCAGTGGCACCTTTGGCTACCATCGGCGCGCGCGGGGGGCGACGAGCTATTCGAGCGCCTGGAAGAACCGTCCCCAGCGCGGGGCGTAGTGGTTCTCACGATCGAGGGAAATCACCACGCGCGACGCGCGGCCGACGACGCGCTCGATCGGGATCGCACCGACCTCCCGAACCCGTGAATCGCGACTGTTGTCGCGGTTGTCGCCCATGACGAAAACGTGGTCCGCCGGAACCAGGAACGGGCCGCTGGTGTGCGAGTAGCCCGCGGTCGTCATCATGGCGTGGCGGCGGCCGTCGAGCTGTTCCTCGTAGAAGCGATGGCCGACGCGCTGGTCGGCATCGAGCTGAGCGATGATCTGGTCGTCGAGCGGCTCATACTCCGCGGGCGTGTCGTTGATGAACAGCCGTCCGTCGCGCACCTCGATCCGGTCGCCCGGCAGGCCGACGACGCGCTTCACCAGCCGCGTGCCGTTCTCCGGCGAGAAGAGCACGACGATGTCGCCGCGCTTCGGCTGCGACCAGGAGACGATCGTCCACGTCGTGAACGGCACCTTCAGGTCGTAGGCCAGCTTGTTCACGAAGATGCGGTCGCCCTCTACGATCGTCGGCTTCATGGAGCCGGTGGGCACGTCGTTCCAGTCCGCGACGGCAGAGCGGAACGTGCTGAGCACGACCACGATGATCAGGATCGGCTTGACCCACTCGCGCCAGAATCGCGACAGGAAGCTGCGCTTGTCGCTGGATTCCGCCTGCTCGACGTCTGTCCGCTGTGCAGGTGTCTTGCTCTTCGTATTCGCCATGAGGCAATCTCCGGACTTGCGGTCGTGCGGCGACAGGATCGGCCCGAAAGCAGCCTGCGGGCCACCCACGGTCGCTCGGCCATTATAGCGTCGGACGGCCGCGACGACCGCCCGCCGATAGTCACCTTCGTGGCGGCGGCGTGTGTATTCCCGTCAGCGATCCGCCGCTTATGGGCCTTTGCCGGTCGAATCGGTCGGTGCGTCCGCCGCGGGAGCGGGCGTCGCACCCGCCTGCGGGGCGGCCGCGGCGGCCGGCGGTCGCGGCGGGTGGTGCCGGTCGAGGATCAGGCGCCAGGCCTGCAAGCGCTTCTCGATTGCCGCGGACGGCGGTTGCGGCGTGCCGGTGAGCGTGATCGAGCCGATGACATCACCTTCGCGGATCGCGTTGACAACGTCCATGCCGCTGATGACGCGCCCGAAGATCGTGTGGCGGCCGTCCATCTGCGGCATGGGTCGCAGCGCGATGACGAAGCGGCTGCCGTTGGTGTCGCGACCGACGTTGGCCATGGACACCACGCCCGGCGCGTCGTGCGTCAGATCGTCTCGAATTTCGTTCTCGAAAATGTACCCCGGCCCGGCGATGCCCTTGTTGATGGGGCAGCCGGCTTCGGCGGTCGTGCCGCCGATGACCTGGTAAAACGTCAGGCCGTCGTAGAAGCGCCGGTTGACCAGTTCGACGAAGTTGGCCACGGTAAGGGGCGTCCGTTCGGTCTCCAGGGCGATGCGGAACTCGCCCGCTTCGAGCTTGACGACGGCAATCAGCGACGGCCGCGATGCCGGCTCGGCAGCGGGAGGCGTCTCGGCCTGGGATGCAGGCTCGACGGACCCGGGCCTGGGCGTTGCGGCGGGCCTGGGCGCCTCGGCGGGCCTGGGAGCGTCTTCCTGAGCCGGGACGGAAGCGGCAGCACTCAGAGCGCACAACAGCGCCAGTCCGCGCAGAACGACGGGCATCATGGCATCTCTGGCGACACGAGCGCTCGCACGGCTCACCCGGAGTCTCCTGTCTGATGTCTGAGCGCGGCCTGTGCGGGTCCGCCTCTGCGGGCCGTGCGACGCGCACGGCACGTCTTCGCGGCGGCGTCCGAGGCACGCGCAACCTCGGCCGTAAGCGTAGTCGCGCGCGGGAAATCCGCAACGTCCGCGACGAGGCTTTCCAAGCGAGCCGGACGCCGTATGATCCGTCGCGTTGACGAAGTGACCTGACGCTCGATGCCGGCCGTGACCCAACCGACCGCCAACCCGCCCGCCCGGCTGCTGAACAACCGCAACTTCATTCTGCTGTGCTGCGCGTATCTGGTCAGCGCGCTGGGGGATCACCTGTCTGAGATCGCCATCCTCAAGTCACAGGGACTCCTGGAGCCCCACGTCGATAAAACGCCCATCTTTGCCCGCATGACTTTCATGCTGATGGTGCCGTTCTTCCTGTTCGGTCCGTTCAACGGCTGGTTGGCGGACCGACTGCCCCGGCGCGGCGTCATGATCACGGCGGACGTCGTCCGAGCGGCAATCCTGCTGGTCTTCGGAAGCCTGATTGCGTGGGGCGAGAGTCGGATCGGCCCCGATTGGGGTCCGGTCGCGCCGATGCTGCTGATCGGGGTGTTCGCGGCGCTATTCTCTCCGGCAAGAGCCGCGCTCGTACCGACGCTCGTCAAGCGGACACAACTCGTGCGGGCGAATGGACTGATCGTGGGACTGGGGATCATCGCGACGATGATCGCCTATGTCGTAGGCGGGCTGCTGGCACAGCGCTTCGACGTTCGCGTCGCTTTCTGGTTGGACGCGGGGACTTTTCTGGCGAGCGCTACCCTCCTCGGTTTTCTGCACCCACCTCCGCAACATGCGCTGCGGCGAGTCGGCTCGGCGGCCAACGCCGTGCGGCAGACCCTCCAGGGCTTCAGGTATGCCAGAACCCACCGTGCCGTGCGTGAAATGCTGGTAATCGCGGCCGTAGTTTGGTTTTGCGGTGCATTGGTGAAAAGCGCCATCCCGGCCGTCGTAGTCGACGTGTATGGCGGAGACATCGAGAGTGTGGGGTTCTACCTCGGCTTTCTCGGCGCTGGCTTCATCGTCGGCGCGGCCGTGATGGTGATCCTCGGCAATGCCGCCCGCAGCGAGGTCTTCGTCATCTGGGGGATGTTCGGCGTCTCGGCGTCGGTGGCGGTGTTCGCGCTGTCGGTGTTCCTGCCGCTTTCGCCCGGCTGGCTGGGGGCGATCGGGGCGGCCGGCATCTTCGGGGGGGGCTTTTTTGGCGTCATCACCATGGCGTCGTTCAACGCCCTGCTGCAGCGCATCATCCCCGACCGCTTCCGCGGCCGCGTGTTCGGCGTCAAAGACGTCTGCACGACCGCCGCCCTTCTGCTGGCGACCGGCGGGCTGGGCATCCCGCAGTGGACGAACCTCGACGCCTGGGTCGGGTGGATCCTGGCGGCGGTGGCGGTGATGACCTTCGCCACGGCCGCCTGGGCGCTGATGACGCGCTTCCGGCGGTCGCAGTACCCGTGGCTCTTCCAGCTCATGGTGGACGGCAACGAGTTCGTGGTGAAGTTCTGGTGGCGGCTGACCGTCGAGGGCCGGCGCATCCCGGCGAGCGGGCCGACCCTGGTGACCGCCAATCACGTCTCCTACCCGGACCCGCTCTACATCTACGCGTCTGCCCCCTACCGCTGGCTGCACTTCCTGGTCGCGGCGGAGTATTGCCACCTGCCCGTGATCCGCGTGTTCATCAGCGAATCGCGCTGCATTCCGGTGAAGCGCGACGGGCAAGACAGCGGTCCGACGCGCGAGGTGATGCGGCGGCTGCGCGAGGGCGCGGCCATCGGCCTGTTCATCGAAGGGCGCATCGTACCGCCCGACCAGAAGCCCGAGCCGCGCGAAGGGTTGGCCATGCTGGCCCTGCGCACCGGGGCGACGGTCATCCCGATTCACATCAGCGGCACGACCTACTCGCCCAAGCTCATCGGATCCTTCCTGCGCCGGCATCGCGCCCACCTGAACATCGGCCCGCCCGTGGATCTGTCCGAGTTCGTCGGACGGGAGAAGGAGCGCACGACGCTCGCGGAAGCGACGCAGAAGATCTACGCGGCGATCTATGCGCTGGCGCCGGAGGGGGGAGGAAGGCACGGAGGCACGGAGGCACGAAGGCACGGAGGGCGCGAGACGGGACAGATTCCCTGAGCCCCGGCTTTCAAGCCTGGGTGTGGCGTGAGACTTCGCGTTTGCAGGGAGCGGCACCCGGAACGTACACTCGGACCCGTAGGCAGCGCGTGTGGCACCAGGCCTCCGAATAGCAACACGACCAACCTACGAGAGGATGCCCTTGGGGATGCGGAAGCGCCTTCATCCGGGAATACGCTGTCTGCTCACAACAGGCGAACACAGGAACGCACCGCGCCGGCGCGGCGCAGCGTGGGTCGCGGCTGCGTACTTCGACAGCACGCGGCACGACGCGCATGGTCCCGTCCCATCCCGCGGTACGCCGTCGCGAACGCTGATCCAGGTCGGCGCGGCGCTGGTCGCTTTAGCGGTCGCGTGCAGCTTCGGGCCGGCGCCGGCGCCGGCCCCGGCATTTGGCGCGGAGCCGCCGGTGGCAACCGTGCCGCCGCCGGCTCATGAAGCGCCACAATGGAACCCAGACGCGGGACGGCCGCACCGTACGCTTGGCGCGGCCTGGGCAGAGCAAACCCGACAGCAGATGCGGGAGTTGATCTGGGCTTCAGACCCAAACATGCCGCACGACCGCGCGACTCGGGCGCTTCATCGCCTGCTCGACAGCACGGAACCGTTGATCTTCTCGGCGTCGACGCCGCAGACACTCGACACGGCGGATTTGCACGAAGCGATGGCGGAGGCGTACGAGCGTGTGGGGCGACGCGAGGATGCGCGGCCGCACTTTGAGGCCGTGGTGCGCATCCGCGAGCAGCTTCTGGGTCCGCAGGACGAGGAGACGCTCACGTCGATGCTCAGCCTGGCAGATGCATACATGCTGCTCGGCTGTGACGCGGAGGCGGAGGCGCACTACCTGGAAGTGCTGAACCGAGCCCGGCAACGGGGCGGAGACGCGGACCCAAAGGCGTTGTCGTCCCGCTATCGCCTGGCAGCGTTCTATCGACTGTGGCAGCAATGGAGCGAGGCTGAGTCGCTGTATCTCGACGCGCTGGATGTGCAGTTAGACACGCACGGCCAGGGCCACTGGGAGACAGCCAACGCAGCGTACATCCTGACCAGCATGTACGAGGAGCAGCGCCGTGCGGAGGATCGGGCACCGCTCCTGCTCAAGACCATCGACGTTCGATCTCGCGCGCTCGGTCGCTATCACGACGAAACGCTGAAGTCAATGAAGTCGCTGGCGAAACTCTATACGGATCGGAGCGACTACGCCCGCGCGCAGGCGGTTCATGCCGACCTCCACCAGGGTCGCCTGCGCACGCTGGGTCCGGAGGATCCGGTGACCATCAAGGCCGCCATTGACCTGGCCGCGGTCTCGTACTCGTTGGCCAAGTTCAACGAAGCCGCCGCGATAGTCGAAGAGTACCTGCCGCGGGCGCGGCGCATCCTCGGCCCGGACGACGACTGGACCCAGTTCGCCGTCGGCGGGCTGGCACAGACGTATCTGGAACTGGGGCGGCGTGACGATGCGTTACCGCTTTTCCGCGAGTCCATCGAACGCCGAAAGGCTGCTTCAGATCAACCCGGCGTCGACGCCGATTCCCTCAACGAACTGGCGTGGACGCTGCTGACGATCGAGATCGAGGAACTCCGGGATTCGGCGACAGCACGCAAATTGGCGGAGCGAGCCTGCGCTCTGGAGGCCGAATCCGGCGGATCGAAGCTGGCGTCATACCTCGACACGCTCGCACTCGCGCAGAGTCAGACCGGCGACCCGGCCGCGGCGGTTGCGACGCAGACGCGAGCCGTGGCCTTGCTGCCGCCCGACTCGCCGCATCGAGAAGCATTCGCGCGGCGACTTGCGGAGTACGAGGCGATCGGTAGCGCGCCGTGACCGGGCACGCCAAACGACGCATGTCAGAGCGGGGTCAGAGGCCATAAGCACCGATCTCGTGGCCCAGCAGGCGCGAGCCAGGCGGTCGCGGGACCGACCCGCCGGATCGCTTACGCCCGAGACCGCTGCGGCCAGGCACCAGATGTGTTGCCCGACGTCGGCGAGCGGGATACGTTGCCCGGCGGATCGAGCTTAAGCGCGGATGCAGACGCCGCCCGCGGCGACGATGCGGTGCGTACGGTCCACCTGTAGCGGCCGACCGCCGCGACCAAAGGATGAACACAGGGAGTGAGGGAGATGGGAGTGAGGGAGTGAGGGGAAGAGGGAAGAACTGTAGTCTGGCTTTCTTCCCTTACTCCCTCGCTCCCTGACTCCCTCACTCCCCTCGTTCTCAAGTGAATCGCGCTCCACGCCGAGGATGCGCGCAGAGTGGCGAGAAGTTCCGCTGTCAGAGACTATGCCCCTCTCCACCGCCGAGATCATCTACGTCGTCCTCGTCCTGGCTGTCGGGCTGTATGCCGCGGCGCGGACGCTGATCTTCCTGCGCTCGTCGCGGCAGGCGCGGATTCAGAACGTCGAACACCGGCGGCGGTTCGAGTCGGTGCTGACCAACGGACCGATCGACGACGCGAAGTCGGTAGCTCTGGAGCGCGGACGGGAGAGCATCGAAAGCCACTTCACCGTGCTGCGGCGCCTGCTGGTGCCGATCATTCTGGGCACGACGGTGGCGCTGGCCGGGCTGCCGTTCATCGCGGCCACGTCGGCGTCGTCAGCGTCGATCGTCGCGGCCGTGCTGGCGGCGCTGGTGGGTCTGGCGATGCGGCCTTTCCTGGAAAACGCCATCGCCGGCCTGGTGATCAGCGCGTCGCGGCTGGTGCGCATCGGCGACACCGTCCGCATCGACGACTGGTACGGCACCGTCGAGGACATCACCGCCACGCACACCACGGTCAAAGTGTGGGACTGGCGGCGATACCTCGTACCGAACGGGCGGATGCTTCAGTCGGCGTTTTTCAACTACTCGCTGTTCGATACGTATCAGTGGGCGTACGTCGAGTTCTTTCTGGCCCCCGACGCCGACCTGGACGAGGTCCGCGAGATCGCCATCGCCGTGCCCAAGCGCAGCCGATTTTTCACCAACAAGGAAGACCCGCAGTTCTGGGTGATCCGCATCGAAAAGGACGCGATCTGCTGCTGGGTGGCGGCGTGGGCGGATACGCCGTCGGCCGCGTGGAGCCTGACCAACGACATCCGTACGGACCTGCTGCGCGAGCTGCGCCGCCGCGGCGTGCCCATGTCATTGCAGCGGCACGAGTGGGTCGGTGCCAAGCCGGTCAGCCTGGTCAAGAATGACTGAAACGCGCGCGGCACTCTGCCAGGGGTGTGGCGCGAGCCCGCCAAGGGCGGATCTTCGACGACCCGCCGGTGGAGTCACGGCCTGGAAGGCCCTGCCGCAGATTGTTCAACGGGCTGTCAACTGAGGATCTGCAGGATGCGATCGACCGCGCCTTCGATGCGCTCGGGCGTTTCGTAGCGGCCCTCCTCGATTGCTTTGCGAATCTCGAGGATGCGGGTCAGATCGGTGCGCGTGGTCGAGCGAACCTGGTCCCGCGCGCGGGCTTCCGGTGAGAACTCGACGGTATCGACGCGATCCGAAATCGGCGCGGCCGGGGGGGGCACACTGGCGGGATGGAAGGCGACGTACTTGAGAATCGGACTGCTGAGGCCATCCACGATGTTCATCGTAACCGCTCCGAGCTGAACCGGATGCCCAGACCGTCCCGGTCCCGACCTCCGGCCCGTGCCGCCGCAGGGGCGCGCACGCTGACCATGCCATGCTCCGACGCATTCCTCCGTGAATCGTCGCGGGTAGTTCGAGGAAGTGATTCCGAGGACGACTGGCGGACTTTCCCTTCCGCCCCTTGCGTCGTGCCTTTCACGTCCGCTAATAGTATCGGCATGACGGCCTCGAAATCTTGACCCCTGGCGAGCCAATTCAGCGTGCAGCGCGGCATTGTACAACATCTTGCAAACCGCGGAGGCCCCTCCCGCGATCTGTTGCGTTTGTGCGATCGCACCCCCTTGCCCGCCTTCCCGCGCGCGGCCGGCCCCTGACTGACCCGCCCTCACGATGCTGATAACGCGGTCGACGGGCCGGCCGAATTTACCCGTTTACGACCCGCCGAAACCGGTCAAACTGGGAGCCCTCATGGCATCCGTGACTCTGGATCAGGTCAGCAGGACTTTTGGCCGCGGGCGGCGGTCCGTCCCGGCGGTTGCGCGTGTCATCCAGCACGTCGACGACCAGTACGTCGTGATCGTCGGGCCGTCGGGTTGCGGCAAGACGACGCTCCTGCGTTTGATCGCCGGGCTGGAGATGCCGGATGCGGGCGTCATCCGCATCGCCGGCCGCGACGTGCGCGACGTGCCGCCCCGTGGGCGCGACGTGGCGATGGTGTTTCAAAACGACGCGCTCTACCCGCACATGACGGTGGCGAAGAACATCAGCTTTCCGCTGCGCGTGCGGCGCCTGCCCCGCCTTGAGATCGAGTTAAACGTGCTTGCCCTGGCGCAGCGGCTCGGGTTGGCTGAGCTGCTCCACCGCCGCCCGCGGGAGCTATCGGGCGGGCAGCGGCAGCGGGTCGCGCTGGCCCGCGCGGTCATCCGCAAGCCGGGCGTGCTGCTGCTGGATGAGCCGCTCGGGCATCTGGATGCCGGCGAGCGCCTCCGCACCCGCGGCCTGCTTCGCGAAATGCACGAGCACATCGGCGGCACGACGCTGCACGTGACGCATGATCAGGAAGAGGCCATGGCGCTGGCCGACCGGCTGATCGTGATGCGCGACGGCCGCATCCACCAGGCCGGACCGCCAATGGAACTGCACGACCGGCCCTGCGATCGATTCGTGGCCGGCTTCCTGGGCGCGACGCCGATGAACTTTGTCGCGGGCCGGATTGAGACGGATGGCGACGGGATCGCGTTCACGGGAGGCGGAGTTCGGGTCGGCCTCGCGCGGACTCGCTATCCCAGCCTGCGGGCCGGCACGGAGGTGGTGCTGGGCTTCCGCGCGGAGGACGCCCGGGTGGCAGAGCCCGCGCCGAACGGTCAGGACCGGTTCGCCGCGGTGGTCGCCCGCCGAGAACTGGTCAACGGGCGTCCCTACGTCCGCGTGCGAACCTCCGCCGATGTGGAACTGCTGCTTGAAGCCCCCCGCGGGGTGGCCGCAGGCAGCGACGACCATCCCCGCGCGGAGGGCACTTTGCAGTCGGCGCGGCCGGGCGCAAGCTCGTCTGGCGGACC
>CAZNDQ010000116.1:0-9845 GCA_964571825.1 uncultured Planctomycetales bacterium
TTCCCGCACCGCCGTGAGCAGCGTCGTCGCCCGGTCCTGCGCCGAGACTCCCGTCGGCACGCCGTGCCGCGGCGTCGCGTCGATCGAAACCGTGAACGCGGTGCCGAACCGCGTCGTGTTTTCCGGGGCCTGCGGCGGCAGATTGAGCTGCAGGCAGCGATCGTGCGTCAGCGTTAGGCAAAGCAGCCCCCGCCCGTGGTGCAGCATGAAGTTGACCATGGCGGGCGTGATTTTCTCCGCGGCGCACACGAGATCGCCTTCGTTCTCGCGATCCTCGTCATCGCAGAGGATCACCATCCGTCCCTGGCGCAGTTCGTCGAGGATTTCGGGGATGGGGCTGAAGGGATTTTCGGCGGTCATTCGGGATTCCTGGCGCCGTCCGGGCGACTCCCCCCGGCCGCGCACATAAAGTGTATCGGGCCCACGGCACCGTTTCCACGCAGCGCGGGTTGGCGCCGAACGTGGCGTAGCCGCTGCCGGCCGTACTCAGCGGGGCTGCTGCCGGGCACTGGGCGGTGGACGTGTCGTCGGACTGCCGCTGGCGCGGTTGAGAAAGGCAAGAAACTGCTCCTTGCTCAGCGGTCCGGCCAGTGTCTGGTGTTCGCCCGAAGGCCGCACCACTAGGAACGACGGGCTGCTGCCCACCCGGTACTTCCGGGCGATCTCCTGACTGAAGTCCCACTCCAGCCAGCAGTTGATGGTGTTGCGCAGCGCCTGCTGGACGTCGGGGGCGCGCGGCAGCCACTCCCGCTCGATTCGCCCGCAGTGCGGTGAACGCCAGTTGCGGAAGTAGACGACGAGGTCCTTTTGCTCGAGCCGTGCTTTGTTCTCGGCCGCCGGAAAGTCGTACTCCCAGCGAACATCGGCACAGCCGGCCAGGACCGAAACCAACGGGAAGATGGCGAGGAGGAGCCGGCGCCGATAGGGCGATGATCCGTATTGTAAGTGCATGAGCTGCCGACTCCGGCGGCGCACTGGCCGCGAGTCCCATTGCGGCGACCGCCGGCTCGCCTCAGTCCGGAGACGAACGGTCGAAAGTGTAGCCCGCGGGGGTGCGGAATCAAGAACACGGTGAACCCACCGCTTCACGGAGCCTGAAAAGCCGAAGACCCCGATGCCACAGCCGGGGAAAACCCTCTCGACCCCTTCGCTCGCGCAATGGCCATGTGAAGCAGGGCAAGATGGAACCGTACGTTCGCACGTGAGTGGGGCAAGGTGTTCGCGCCGCTGCATCGTCATCGCCTGCATTCTCGGACCCATCCGCAACGACGCCGCGCCGCGCGGTTTCCGACCAGCCGCGGATCACGACGCGCAGGGCGCGATCGCCCGCGCGGTTGCGCAAGGACCGGTATTACATTTCTCGCGCAACGACTGATTCTGCCCCGCGATTCTATTGAAATTGCGCGATCAATCTGTTCTAAATGCGAGTATGAGCGAGAGCGACCTGAGCCCGATTCTGCGCGACTGGCCCTATGAGGCCGGGCACATCTCCGTGCGGCGCATCGTCGGCGCGGACCACCGCGAGAAAATCCAGATGCGCCTGGACCTCGGTGTGCTTCAGATGGAAGTCTGCGGCCGGCCCGACGGACAGCGCCCGCACGGCCATGAGTCGCTGCTCGACTATCACCTCGACCGGCTGCGCGTCCACCGCGAAACCCACGAGGACGAAGAATCGTTCACCCTCACCTCGGAACAGTGCCGCGACCTGCGCGCCGAAGCGTCGATGTTCTACCACCGCTATCTGGCGCTGTTCGTCCTCGAGGAATATGAAGGCGTGCGGCGCGACACGGCCCGGAACCTGGCGGTGATCGACCTCTGCCGCCGCTTCGGCCCCACGGCGCGCGACCGTATGGTGCTCGACCAGTTCCGCCCCTATATCATCATGATGCACACGCGCGCCTGCGTGCATCTCTCGGCCGACAAGTCGCTCTGGACCCGCGCGCTGGCCGAGGTCGAGGAAGGGCTCCGGCGCATCCGCGACTATTTCATCGAGCTGCAATCGCCCGAAGACTTCGCCGGCAGCCCCGAGGCGCGCCTGTTGCGCCGTCTGCGCCGACAGATCCGCCGCCGCATCAGCACCGACCCGCGGGCCCGGCTCAGCCGCCGGCTCGATCGCGCCGTCCGCGAAGAACGCTACGAAGAGGCTGCCCGCCTGCGCGATCAACTGCGCGATCTGCCGCGGCAATCCGTCGCCGAATGACCCGACTCGCCTCCGCCGCCATTCGCAATCCGGGTGTTAGTCCACATCCGCCGGCGTGATTCGACCACCAATTTCTTCGATGAGTTGCTTCCAGCGCGAGATCGTCTCGCCGATCTCGTACTGGAGGATGTCGCCGAGCATGACAAAGTCGCGCGCCTCCAGCGACTCCTTGATCTGCACCAGCTTGTCGCGCAATTGCTGGATGATCGACGTGCTCGTCAGTTCACCGACGGTGACGTCGTCGATCGGCACTTCGCCGAGCCGCACCGCCTGGATCACCGCTTCGTGCGCCTGCTGCCACAGCCGGAAATCTCCCGCGAGAATTTCCATCCCCCGCGCGGTCTGTCCCTCGGCGAGAAGTTCGTTGATGCCCGGAAGATGCTCCTCCGTTTCACCGAAGAGACCGAAGGCCTGTTCCAGCAGCAGCGCCGCGACGACCGACTGCGGCTCGGAGCGGATGTCCACGCGGTCGAACTGCGCGGCCGGGCGCTCCAGCACCTGTTCCAGCTCGCCGGCCGGTACCTCCCGCCCGTCGCAGCCCAGCGCAATCACCACCCGCCGCCGGCCCGTCAGGTGCTGATTGACCTGCCCCACCAGGTCGTTGAGGCTCGCGTCGGCGCCGGGGGAGACCTCGAAGGGCGAGTCGTCCAGGTAGAGTTGCATGTACGTCCTCGCTGGCGGTGCGGCCGGCGCGGCGGCGTCCGAATACAGAATAAAGCCGGTCCGGAATCGTCTGAAAGCTAGGCTACCGGAATCGCACCGGGCAGGCCAGCGACCGCGCCCGACACCGGTGGCGCGCTTCTAACCCGCGGAGCGCCAGGCGTGTCATTAAGAGAGGTGCCCGACATTCGGCCGGAAGCAACGCGGACGGCGCTCGACGTACCGTGCGGCAGCGAAACGCCCGACGCGGACCTCGTTGCGGCGGCGCGGGCCGGCCAGCGCGAAGCGTTCGAGGAGCTGGTCCAGCGGTACCAGGGGCGGGCGGTGTCGGTGGCCTGGCGGCTCCTGGGAGACCGGCACGACGCGGCCGAAGCAGCGCAGGAAGCCTTCCTCAAGGCCTGGCGCGCCCTGCCGACGCTGAGCGAACCGGCACGGTTCGGTTCCTGGCTGCTGCGCATCGTCGGCAACCTCTCGCTGAATCTGCGACGCGCGCGAAAGTACCGCCGCGCGGCGTCGCTCAGCGGACGCGAGGCTGGCGAGGCTGAACGCGAGTCGCCGCTCCATCCGGCCGACCCGCGCACCGAGGCAGTCGACGCCGGGCTGCGCGGCGAGGAACTGGAGCGGGCGATCCGCGCCGCGCTCGACCGACTGCCGGAGAAGCAGCGCCTGGCCCTGGTCCTCTTCTCGATCGAGGGTCTGCCGCAGAGAGAGGTTGCGGAAATTATGGATTGCAGCGTCGAACTCGTGAAGTGGAACGTCTTTGCCGCACGCCGGACCCTCCGCGGCCTGCTGGCCAACTACATCGACGGATGATCGAAGCGATGCAAGAACACGACGACGAGTTTCTGCTGAGCTGCTATCTCGACGGCACGCTGTCGGTCGACCAGGCGGCGCGCGTCGAGGAGCAGCTACGGGTCAGAGCGCACCTGGCGCGACAACTGGAGGTGCTCCGGCGCGTCGACGGACTGGTGAAACGCCTGGGCGGACCGGCGCCGATCGACGCGGCCGCCTTCCAGGCAGCGTTGTGCGCGCGTCTGGCACTCGAGCGGGCGCCGAGACGGCCGCTCCATTGGGTGTGGCGGCTGGCGCCGTTGGGCGCCGCAGCGGTGCTGCTGCTGGCGCTGACCTGGGTATTCTGGAGCGCTCTTCCGGCGCGGACAGACGGTCCGGCCGCGCGCGGCCCGGTCGTCGTGGCGGTCGCCGTCCACCCGCCGGTGTACACTTTCGCTCACGACCCACCCGTGGTCCGCGTCCGCCTGGCGCGCGGCGACGCCGACGCAAGACCGGTGCAGCCGTCCTCGCGGCTGATGATCGTCATTGGCGCCGGTGATGCGCCGCCGGACGACGAAATCCCGCGCGAGGAGCGGATCGACTAGGAGACGCGTCCATGCGGACCCGCCGCAGACTTCCCGACATATCACGGCTGATGCTCGTCGCTCTGTTTTTCCTGCCCGCCGGCGGCGCCGCCGCGCAGAGCGCGTCGCAGCGATCGCTGATCGAGCAGGCACTCGACGAAAACAGCCACATCGAGCTCGAGGACGTGACGATCGCCGACGCAATCCACCGCATCGCCGAACAGACCGGCGTCGAACTGCGCGCCGCGCCGCGCACGCTCGACCTGCTGCCTTACGGTGACCGGACGCGGGTCTCGGCAACGATCCACAACATCCCGCTGCGCCGCGGGCTCGACGAACTGCTCCGCCCGCTCGGGCTGCGCTACGAAGTCGCCGACCGCCGGCTTGACGTACGCCCGACTGACCCCCTCCTGCGCCTGGCGCGCCCGGCAACGTGGTCGGAACTCGAACTGCTCGGCCGGCTGCATCGCGACCGCTGGAGTGAGGCGACTGCGCGGGCGCTCTCCACTCGGTTCCTCGAAGAAGCCGCCGCGCACGACCCCCGAACGGAATTGCTCGCCCTCGCCCGCCGCGAATCCCCCGGATCGCTCACCGACCTGCTCGATGCCCTCTGCGTGGCTCACGGCTGGGCTTGGTGGCCCGAGAACGACGGCATCGTGGTGACCGACCGCGCCCGCGCCGACCGCCGCCTGCTCACGCGCCGCATCACCCTCGACCGGCACGAGTGGACCGTCACCGACCTGTTCGCCGAACTGGCCGAGGCCGCCGGATTGCCGCTGCACGTCGAGCCCGGCGCGCTGCTCGCTGTCCCGCGCGACGCACGCGAGCACCTTTCGCTGATCGCCGACAACGTGACCATCGGGCAGGTGCTGGAGATGGTCAAGGGGGCAACAGGCCTCGATTACGAACTGCACGAGGGGGCACTGCGAATCCGGGCGACCGGCGTTCGCTCGGGCGCCGCGCCGCCGTGTGATGACCCGATCGTCGGCCGGATCGTCGTCCCCGCCCCGGCCGGGGGTTACCACCTCGAGTTCTTCCTCCGCGAATCGGACCTGCCTCCCGAGTTGCGCGAAATCCGCCGCCAGCGCCTCCACGCCGCACGCGACGCGATGGAACGCGATTTCGCCCAATGAGTTACGCGGTTCTATCGGTCGTGACGCTGCGTCCGGAAATCCTCGTGCTGCATCCCAAACCGCCGGTTGTCTGCCACCCGGTGCATCCATACCATTGACCAGAGGAGGCGGCGGATTCCGTTGTGGGGGCATCCCACGATCGGGTAGAATCTCTGCAACCAGCTTCCAGGAAGCTGCCCTCACAGGACGGGGAGCCCCGACGACTTCGACAACCAGAGGATGGATCATCTCATGCGCGCACGCCGCTACCGCTCGGCACCGGCCCGGCTCATTGTCTGTCTCTGTCCGTTCCTGCTGTTCCTGTCGTTGCCCTCGTCTGCGCGGGCCGAAGACTGCAACAACAACAGCATCCCCGACGACCAGGAAATCGCCGCCAACCCGTCCCTCGACATGAACATGGACGGCCGGATCGACGCCTGCCAGGACTGCAACAACAACGGCGTGTTCGACCCCGACGAGATCGCCGCCGGCGATGAACAGGACTGCAACGGCAACCTGATCCCCGAGAGCTGCGACCTGCGCGACGGCGTCGTCAGGGACTGCGACGGAAACGGCGTTCCCGATAGTTGCGAAACGCTCGGCGACTGCGACATGGATGGGCTGACCGATGCCTGCGAGGTGGCGGACGGGCTGGCCGAGGACTGCAACGAGAACGGTTTGCTCGACATCGAGTGCGACCTTGCCGGCGGCCTGAGTTTCGATTGCAACATGAACGGTGTGCTCGACGAATGCGAGTGGAAATCGGTCGTGGTCGACAACACCGCCTTCCGCGGCCGTCACGCCAGCCTGGCGCTGATCGCCGGCCGCCCGGCGATCGCCTACTTCGACAGCTTCACCGAAGACCTCTACTACGTCGCGTTCGACGGGACGGCGTGGGGAACTCCGCAGCCGGTAGACCAGAGCGCGCGCGTCGGCAAGTACGCCAGCCTGGCGGAGTGGAACGGCCGCGCCGCCATCAGCTATTGGAATGAGCAGACGGGCGACCTGAAATTCGCCCGCGCCACCGGAGCGGTCGAGGGCCCGCAATGGGACATCACGACCGTCGACGGAGCCACCACAAACGTCGGCGAGTATTCGAGCCTGGTGGTCCACGCCGGCCAGCCGATGATCAGCTACTACGACCGCACCAACACCAACCTCAAGTTCGCGCAGTTCAACGGCGCCACCTGGGACGTCGTCACCGCGCACGACACAACGGACGCCGTGGGCCAATACACCAGCCTGGCAATCATCGACGGCGAACCGGCCATCAGCTACTTCGACGACACCGCCGACATCCTGCGCTACGTCCGCCGCAGCGGCGGTGTGTGGGGCACGTCGGAAATGGTCGACACCGACGCGCCGGTCGGCTGGTTCACCAGCCTGGCCAACCTCGACGAGACCCCGGCGATCGCCTACTTCGACATCCTCACGTTCGCGCTCAAATACGCCCAGCGTGACGGCACGGGCTGGCACATTGTGACGGTCGAGGACGATCTCGGCGACGACGACGACTTCGGCCGCTACGCCAGCCTCGAAATCCTCGACGGGCGGCCGGCGATCGCCTACTTCCACCGTTTCCCGGCCTTCGACGTGCGCTATGCGCATCGCCGCGGCGTCAGTCCGGACTCGACGTGGGTGACGCTGACCGCCGACGGCCCCGCCAATGTCGGCGAGTTCACCAGCCTGCTGCTCATCGACCGCGGCGGCAGCCTCGTGCCGATGATCGCCTACTACGACCTGCAGAACGCGCGGCTCAAAGTGACCGAGCTGCTCGGCGACCTCGGCCGCGACGCCGGAGACAACGACGGCGTCGGCAACCTCTGCGACAACTGCCCGACCGTCTTCAACCCCAGCCAGTCCGACACCGACATGGACGGCGTCGGCGACCCCTGCGACAACTGCCGCACCATCGCCAACGCGAATCAATCCGACGTGGACATGGACGGCGTCGGCGACGTCTGCGACAACTGCCCCGACGACGCCAACCCGCGACATACCGTACCCACCGACTGCAACGGTGATCTCGACACGAACGATCCGGGAGAGGGCATCGACGAGCAGTGCGACCGCGACGACGACGGCGCGGGCGACGCCTGCGATGAATGCCCCGACAACGAGGAAAAGACCGTAGCCGGCGAGTGCGGCTGCAACGTCAGCGACATCGACTCCGACGGCGATGGCGTCCCCGACTGCGCCGACAACTGCCCGTTCTCCTTCAACCCGCGCCACCTCGTTCCCACCGACTGCGACGGCGACATGGACACGTCCGATCCGGACGAACAGATCGGCCAGCAGTGCAACACCGACGGCGATGAGGCCGGCAACGCCTGCGACCAGTGCCCGCTCGACCCGGACAAGACCGAGTTCGGTATCTGCGGCTGCGACGTGCCCGACGACGATTCCGACGGCGACCAAGTCGCCGACTGCCTCGACAACTGCCCCTTCCGCGTCAACCCGAGCCAGACCGACCTCGACGGCGACAATGCCGGCGACGCCTGCGACCTCGATGCCGATGGCGACGGCTATCCCGGCGATACCCGCGGCGGTCCCGGCAGCCCCAACGTCGACACCGACATGGACGGCGTGCCCGACGCCTGCGCCTGGTTCGCCGAGCCGGGCTACGCCCCGTGCGACTGCGACGACCGCAACGCCAACACGTACCCCGGCGCAACCTTCGAAATCTGCGACGGGCAGGTGAACGATTGCAACCAGCGCGGGATGCCGAGCCCGCCGGTCGACGGCGGCGGCACCGACACCGACATGGACGGCTGGGGCGATGCCTGCGATAACTGCCCGACCACGCCGAACCCGGACCAGGCGAACCGCGACGGCGATCTGCTCGGCGACGTGTGCGACGTCGACGCCGACAGCGACGAATTCGAGGGGCCGCTCGGCGACGGGCAGGACTGCGACGACCTCGACCCGGCCGTACACCCCGGCGCCATCGAATTCTGCGACGGCAAGGACAGCGACTGTAACCCCGCCACCCCCGACGGCTTCTTCGACTTCGATGGCGACGGCTGGGGCTTCGCCTGTGACAACTGCCCGGGCTCGAGTCCCTTCGACGCCAACTACAACCCCGACCAGCTCGACAGCGATGAAGACGGCGTGGGCGATGTCTGCGACCGCTGCAACGGCGCCGACGACAACGAGGACATGGACCAGGACGGCATCCCCGACGCCTGCGACAACTGCCCGACCATTGCCAATCCGCAGCAGGCCGACAACGACTTCGACGGCGTGGGCAACCTCTGTGACAACTGCCCGAACGTGCCCAACGGCCCGGCGCAGGAAGCCATCGACGGCGTCGGCAACCAGCTCGACTTCGACGGCGACGGCGTCGGCGACGCCTGCGACCCCGACGACGACAAGGACGGCTTCGACGACATCGTCGATTGCCAGCCCTACGACAAGTTCAGTTATCCCGGCGCCCCGGAAAGCTGCGACGGCGTCGACAACGACTGCGATGGAATGATCGACGAGGACTTCGGCGACTTCGACGGCGACGACTGGGGCGACGCCTGCGATAACTGCCCCGATGTTCCGAACACCGACCAGGCCGACGCCGATCGCGATGGCGCCGGCGACGCCTGCGACAACTGCAACGGACTCTTCAATCCGACGCAAAGCGACCTGGACATGGACGGAATCGGCGATGCCTGCGACCCCGACGCCGACGGTGACGGCTTCGAGGGACCGCTGGGCGACGGCATGGATTGCAATGATCGCGACGACTCCATCTATCCCGGCGCACCGGAAATCTGCGACGGAAAGGTGAATGACTGCGCTGCGCCGGCCGAGGACGGCGGGCTCGACACCGATTTCGACGGCTGGGGCGATGCCTGCGATAACTGCCCGGATGACTTCAATCCTTCACAGACCGATCTCGACATGGACGGGATCGGCGACGCCTGCGACGACGATGCCGATGGCGACGGACACGACGGCACCGACGGAATGGGCGGACCGGGACCGGACTGCGACGACCTCGACCCGGACGTGTACCCCGGCGCGCCCGAGGTGTGCGACGGGAAAGTCAACGATTGTGACGATGAATTCGGCGTCGACGGCGGCGCCGGCGACCTCGACGGCGACGGCTGGGGCGACGCCTGCGACAACTGCCTGGAAATCGCCAACCCCGACCAGGCCGATCTGGATATGGACGGCCTCGGCAATGTCTGCGATGTGGATCGCGACGGCGACGGGTTCAACAGCATCGCCGCCGGCGGACAGGACTGCGACGACTTCGATGCGGCAGTCTATCCGGGCGCGCCGGAAGTCTGCGACGGCAGGATCAACGACTGCTTTGCCGGCTCGGCAGCGCAGGACGGTGGCGCCGACGCCGACGGCGACGGCTGGGGCAACACCTGCGACTGCGACCCGCAAGACGCCGACGTCTACGCCGGTGCGCCGGAAATCTGCGACGGAAAAGTCAACGACTGTAACAACCTGGATGCGGTCGACGGCGGTGCAGGCGACGGGGACGGCGACGGCTGGGGCGACGCCTGCGACAAC
>CAZNDQ010000117.1:0-9831 GCA_964571825.1 uncultured Planctomycetales bacterium
GCCCAGGCCGACGGGCAGTCGGTTATTGACAAGCTGCTGGATACGATCTGCGATACGATCGCACCGGGAACCTGGCGAAATCGCGGCGGCATGATCGGTTCCATCCGCGAATTGAACGGGCAGGTCATCGTTACGAATACTCTGCAGGCGCAGGAGCAACTCAGCAGCCTGCTCGACCAGCTTCGTGAGTTTCGCGCCATCCAGGTGACGGTCGAGGCGCGCTTCCTCACCGTGCGGACAAATTTCCTCGAAGACATCGGCATGGACCTCGACATCATTCTCAATAACGGCAACGCCGGTTTCGACCAGGCGCAGATCGCCACCGCCAACGGCCTGGTGCCGGCGACCGATCCGAACACGGGCGGCGCACTGCTCATCCCGCGGCAGTTTTCTCGACTGGGATTCTTTCCGAGCGTGCCGGGCCTGGGCACGCCGCTGACGGCGGGCACGACGCCGGCACAGCCGTACAACCAGGCGGCGTTCGTACCTCTGCCGGGCGACGTCGCCCCGCACTCGGGCCAATGGACGCCCGTGCCGATCCTGAACAACGTCCTCGGTTTCGCCAATCCGTCAAACATCAACACGGGTGTGCCGGGCAGTTTCGGCGGCGCCAATTTCACCCAGCCGGCGCTGCAGATGTTCGGCAGCTTTCTTGATAACATCCAGGTGGACTTCCTCCTCCGCGCGACGCAGGCCGACGGCCGCTCGACATTCCTCGAGGCGCCACGCCTGACGCTCTCCAACGGGCAACGCTCGTGGGTCGCTGTTGTCACGCAGCAGGCGTACATCTCGGGGCTGAACGCGGTCGTCGCCGAAGAGGTGGGGCAGGTCGAACCGATCGTCTCCACGCTCAACACCGGCTCGGTGCTCGACTGCGAAGTGACGGTCGGGGCGGATCGCCGCTACGTGACGATGACTGTCCGCGCGGGACGCGCGCTCCTCGAAGACCTGCGTGACATCGAAGTACAGACAACAGGTACGTCTTCGCGCGGCGTTGGCGCGCTGATCCAGGTTCCGCGCATTCAGGTCAGCCAAGCGCGCGGCACAATCACCGTGCCGGACGGCGGGACCGTGCTCCTCGGCGGGTTGAAGCTGACCGGCGAATCCGAGTTGGAGGGCGGCGTGCCCATTCTCTCTAAGATCCCCGTGCTCAAGCGCGCCTACAGTTCCCGCACAATGGTCAAGGACGAGAGCATGCTGCTCATTTTGATCAAGCCGACCATAACAATCACGGAAGAGGCGGAGGAACTCGCCTTCCCCAGCTTCGCCGGCTGACCGCGTGATCTTTGAATCCGCATTTCGCGCCCGGGGCCCGACCCTCCGGCCGGGCCTTTGGTTCCTGCCGTGGGTGTGTGCCGCCTGCTCGATGCCGGCAGCCCCGCCCGGCGGCGACCGCCGCGGTGCCGAAGACGCCGAAACGTCCTCCACGCCGCAGCAGATTGAAACAGCAACGTCTCCAACCGTCACGCACTCGCCGCAACCTACTGCAAAACGGCCGGTTACGGGAAGTCGGGCGGATGCAGCTCGCGCCGTCCAGTACGCGCCCGGTGTCGTGATCGACTACCCCAGCCGCTGCCTGCGGCTTGAAGCCCGCGTGGTGTTGCGCGAGGGATTGCTGGAATTGCTCGCCTGTTCGCCCGGGACAAAGGAACACGAAAGCATCCTGGCGCTGACCGCGCGCCCTCGCCTGGTGTACGAGGCACTGGGACTGCTGGGCGTGACGCCCGGCCGGCCGCCAACCTGGGACGAAGCGGCGCGCCGCGTTCGTCCGCCGGAGGGCGAGCCGGTAAACGTGTTTGTGCTCGTGGATGACGAGAACGATCCGCACGAAGTGAGTGCGTGGGAGTGGCTCGCCCCCGCCGATCCGCAGGCGGCGGCGGCGACGCCGCGGCCCTGGCTGTTCATGGGCTCGTCCACCCTGCCCGGCGGGCGGTTTGCCGCGGACGTCGAAGGGACGGTGATCAGCGTCGTCGATTTCGGTACCGAGGTTCTGGGATTGGCTGAGCCTCACACGTCGCGCAACGACGAGCTGTGGCTGACGGCTCGGACGGAGGCCATCCCGCCGGTCGGCACACGCTGCACGCTGCTGATCCGTCCGGCCGCGGACACTGGCGACTGATGCCGCGGGGCACTTCTCAGTCTTGCGCGAGGCGAATATGATGCTGGCGTATGGATACGACTACTGCACAGGACGCCGCCGCGGAAATCAGCACGCTGCGAATCGTCGAAGCGCTGCTGTTCTCGACCGACGTGCCGCTTTCGGCCGACAAACTGGCCAAGATTGTAGGCGTCGGCACGCCGGGCGAGATGAAAGAGCACGTCGAAACACTGAACGAGGGCTACGAGCGCGACGGCAATGCGTTCCGAATCACCGAAGTGGCGGGCGGCTACCGCATGCTGACGCTGCCGACCTTCAATACCTGGCTGAACCGCCTCCTGCGCAGCCGCGCGGATAGCCGGCTGAGCGGCGCCGCGCTGGAGACGCTGGCAGTCGTCGCCTACAAACAACCCGTGCTCCGCGCGGAAATCGAAGCGATCCGCGGCGTGGCCTGCGGCGATGTACTCAACCGGTTGCGGGAAATGGGGCTGATCAAGATCGTCGGCCGTGCGGAGGACCTCGGCCGGCCGATGCTCTACGGCACGACGCGAAAGTTCCTCGACCTGTTCGGCCTGGCCGACCTGGAAAGCCTGCCGCAGGTCGAACAGCTCCGCCCGCCGCCCGCCTGAGTGGACCCCCGATCACGTTCGACGAATCAACGCCAGCCAGGCACGGCTGCCTCCTTCGTGCAGCGTCGCGTCGAAGCGCGTCTCGCGCAGCGCCTCGATCATCCAGCCGCAGTTGAAGGAGCCGCGAATCTCCTGCTCAGTGATCCGCCGCGGACCGCCTTCGCGCAGCTCGCGGTCGCTGAAGCAGAGCAGCACGTAGAACCCGCCCGGGCGCAACACCGCGCGGAGTGCGTCGACGAATTTCGCCCTGGCGCCGCCTGGGAAGACGTGAAAGAGCCCGGAGTCGATGATTGTATCGAACGTCGTACCGAGTTCGGCAGCACGGAGCGCGTCGAAAACTCTCCATGTCACAGTCAGTCCGCGCCGCAGCGCTTTCTCCCGCGCCTGCGTGATGGCAGACTCGACGAAGTCGACGGCCCAGACCTCGTGCCCGCGTGCGGCCAGATAGAGCGCGTTTTCGCCCGTGCCGCAGCCGACGTCGAGGACGCGGCCGATGATCCGCCCCGCCTCTTCCAGGCGCACGATGTCCGGTTGCGGGCGATCGATGTCCCAGGGCGGTTTGGTGCGATACATCGCGGCGAATTCAAGCACGCTGCGTTCGACGTTTTCGGCCATGGGACGACAGACTCCGATACCTGTTTGCGGCCGGGAACGGTCGCGGGGTCCGGAATTGTAGCCGCGGCGAGAGGCGGAGCCCGCGCCCAGGACAAGGCTCGACGAACTCCCGCGCCGCGGCGGCGTCTATAAGGTATGGTCGAGGGAGCGCGGCGCCATAGCAGGGCCGCCGCGGGTCGGAGTACAGGCGGATCGAACCGCCAATCCTGGATCGCCGATAATCACCTTCGCGGCTTGCCGGACGGGGCTTCTCGGCGCCGGCCGCATCGCAGGATGAACACGGGTATGAGCGACCTGTTGCGGACCGTTTTCCACGTGCATACCGATCATTCGCGCGACGGGGAGACCCCGGTCGCGGAACTGCTCGACGAGGCGCGTGAACACCGCGTCGACTGCATGGCGATCACCGACCACGATACGCTGGACGGCGCGCTGCATGCGGCCGCTCTGGCCGGAGACTGTCCGCGCATCATCATCGGCGAGGAGATTTCAACCGCCGACGGACACCTGATCGGGCTGTTCCTCGAGCGCACGGTCGCGCCGGGGATGCCGCTACGGCATACGGCCGAGCAGATCCGCGCGCAGGGCGGGTTGGTGATCGTGCCGCATCCATTCAACCGACTGTTCGACTGCGGCGTAAACGAACGGATCGCCGACATCATCGATCTCATTGACGCGGTCGAGGTCTGCAACGCGCAGAACCTGTTGTCGAGGCCGAACCGCCGCGCAGCCGCATTCGCACAGCGACATGGTCTGACGCCAATCGTTGGTTCCGACGCGCATCTGCGCGGCAGCCTGGCGGCATGCTGGCAGTGGATGGAGCCGTTCGAGGATGCGGCTGGATTCCTGGAATCGCTGCGGGCGGCGACACTTGTGCCGGGTCGGCATGCGACGGGGTATTTCCTCCGCGCCGTCGGCCTGATCCTCCGCTACCGGCTCGGACTGGGCTTTCCGGCCGGGTTTGGCAGCAACGCCATCGGAGTCAGACGCGCATCGCGGTCCGAACTCACGATGCCCGCAGCCTGTGTATTTCCAGTTCGTCCTGACGACGGCGCGCGAAGTCGTGGCCGCACCACCAGCAATCGCTGTCGCGCTAATTCTCCATGAATGCCGAAAAAGGCATTCACGCCTGCCCAACGTACGGTATGCTGGTTCCGCTCGGGAAGGTAAGACAAATACCTGATAACAAGCGCCGAATCAGGACTCGGCGCGAGAGGAGAACGAGTGTCGCGCCCGGCTGAAATGCTGCGCCAAATGCGTCGAATCCTCGTGGTGCTGTCAGTGTTTGCCGGCCCGCTCATCCCTGCCGCGCGGGCCGCCGCGCACTCGATGGCGCGCGGAGTCGTCTTTCATGACCAAGACGGCGACGGGCGGCGCGCCGCAGGCGAGCCGGGGCTTCCCGGTGTGCGCGTGTCGAACGGGCTCGATGTCGTGGTCACCGACGCGGAGGGTCACTACGAATTGCCGATCGAGGACGACACAATCCTCTTCGTCATCAAACCGGCGGACTGGATGACGCCGGTCGACGAGTTCCGTCTGCCGCGCTTCTATTACGTACACAAACCGGCCGGCTCGCCGAAACTCGAATTCGGCGGCGTAGCGCCCACAGGCCCGCTGCCCGAGTCGATCGACTTTCCGCTGCGGCCGCGGACCGAGCCGCGCCGCTTCCGCGTCCTGCTTTTCGGCGATCCGCAGCCGCGCGACCAGAAGGAGATCGACTACATCGCACATGACGTGGTGGAGCGACTCATCGGCGCGGATGTCGCCTTCGGCGCGACGCTGGGGGACATCGTCTACGACGACCTGTCGCTGTACGGCAGCCTCAATCGCACGATCGCGCTGGTCGGCGTACCGTGGTACAACGTGCACGGCAATCACGACATGAACTACGATGCTGCCGACGACGAACACGCGGACGAGACGTTCGAGCGCGTCTATGGTCCGGCGACGTACGCCTTCGACTACGGCGACGTGCATTTCATCGTGCTCGACGACGTGATCTGGGAGCCTCCGGCAGGTGAGAACAAGGGCAAATACCACGCGGCGTTCACCGAACGACAGCTCGCGTTCTTGCGTAACGATCTGGCGCACGTCCCAGCGGAGCGGCTAGTCGTGCCGATGATGCACATCGCCCTGACGGAGGCGGAGAATCGCGTCGAGCTGTACAAGCTGCTGGCCGAGCGCGCGCACACGTTCTCGCTCGCGGCGCACTATCACATCCAGCGGCACGACTTCGTCGAGGCGGCGGACGGCTGGCCGGGCAAGGCGGCACATCACCACTTCATCGTCGGCACGGTCAGCGGAAGCTGGTGGACGGGCCCGCCGAATGAAGCAGGCATTCCGCACACGACGATGCGCTGCGGCGCGCCGAACGGTTGGTCGATAGCGACGTTCGACGGTAATCAGTATTCGCTCGAGTTTTTTGCGTCGCGGCGGCGGCCGGAAGAGCAGATGAACATTTACGCGCCGGAGTTCGTCGCGGCCGATCAGGCGGCGCAGGCGCCGGTGCTGGTCAACGTTTTTGCCGGCTCGAAGCGATCGACGGTCGAGATGCGGCTGGGCGAGGTCGGGGCGTGGGCGCCTCTTCAGCTCTCCGAAGAGGTCGATCCGAACGTCTTGCGGGAAAAGGAGTTAGAGAAAACGCTGGGCGAATTTCCCTGGCGCAAGTTCCCCGAGCCGCTCAAGTCTCCGCACCTGTGGCGAGGAATGCTGCCGGCGAATCCGCCGGTCGGCACACACCTGATCCATGTGCGCACGACGGACATGTTCGGGCAGACCTATCACGGCCGGCGCATCATCCGCATTGTGCCGACGGCGCCATGATCTCTACCCCCCGGTCGCCGGTAACTTTCCTTCCAACTTCTTCGCCTCGGCGAGGATGCGCTCGATGACAGCGGGGTCGTCGGGAAGTAACTCGGAGCGAACGAGGCTTGGTACCACCTCGGCCCAGACCGGCTCGCGCTCAAAGACGCGGCGGAAGATCGGCAGCGCATCGTCCACGTTTCCGCTGCTGACGAGGGTCACGGCGCGCCAGAAGGGGATCTCGACGATGTCCGGCGCAAGCTGCTCGGCGGCGGAGTATTCGGCGTTGGCGGCGGCGAAGTCCTTGCGTTCCATCGCCTCATCACCGGCGTTCATGCGCAGGTATGCCCGCTGCACGCGCACGAGCCGCTTGAGTTCGACCACCGGCGCAGCGTGATCTTCGACGCGCAGATCGAATAGACGGTCGGCCCAGGGTTTTCCGGTCGGCTCCGCGCGGACGACGATCAACGCAGCCGACTGCACGCCGCGAATGTCGCCGCCGGCCGCCTGCGCCGCTTCCAGCGCCGCGACGAGCTTGTCCGCGAGATCGCCCTGGGCCTCGCGATACGCCTTGTCCATCGCCGGCCAGATGCGGTCGTTGGCCATGAGATTTGCCTGCACGGAGAACTGCCGCTCGGCATCGGCAATGTGTCCGGCGGGTTGGATGCAGTGCGAGCCGGTGTGCGCAGCCACGTTTCCCCTGGCGTCGATCATCGCCACCTGGCGGACGTTTCGGCCGGCGTCGGCGGCGACGAGGCCGGCGAGCGCGTCGGGAGCCGGGCGGCCGGCACGCATCAGCGCCAGGCCGAGCGGTCCATAGGAAGGATCCGCGAGCGACTGCGTTGCCACGGCGCCGATCCCCGCCTCCGCCCAGGGGACGACGGAGCCTACGGAGAACCAGTGCGACTGCACGGCGACACCCATCTGCCCGCTCGCCGGGTCACGCGCTACGATCGAGTAGGTACTCACTGGGCGGCGGGGAATGTCCGCACGTGGCGCTGCGCCGTAAACGTTGGGCACTGCCGCCGCCGAGAGCGTGACAATGATTCTGCGGGCGAGTCGATTCAACATGTGCATGGCGGACCTCCAAAGAGCGGCCTAGGGGCCGGGATGACAACCGCCACCGCAACTGCATGGCGGCTGGCGACCCGGCGGAAATCACACGAAACGATCGGCGCGCATGGGTTCGATGTCGAGCGACGCCCGGCCGTCGAGCACGCACTCTTCGACGAGCTTGCCGGTGATGGGTGCCTGGGCCAGCCCCATCATCGCGTGTCCGGTGGCGATGAACAGCCCGCCCGCGCCCGGCGCCCAACCGACGATGGGCAGACCGTCGGGCGTACACGGACGCAAGCCGCACCATTCACTGAGCGGCTCGGCGCCGGCGACCTCGGGCATATAGCGCGCGGCCGCCTCGGTCAGCGCATCAAGCCGCTCGGGGCGCAGCTCGTCGTTGATTCCCGACAGCTCCAGCGTCCCAGCCAGCCGCAGGAACCCGTTCATCGGCGTGATCGCCACCTTCTCCTCGCCGAGGACGCAGGGCGTCGTGATGCAGCTCGCCGGGAGGTGCACGTCACGGTGATAGCCCTTGGCGGGCTGCATGCAGAGGCGCAGGCCAAGACGCCGCGAGATTCGCGCAGTCCACGCGCCGGCGCAGAGCACGACGACGTCGGCGGGGATGATCTCGCCGCCGCCGATTCGGACGCCGCGGACGGAGCCGCCCGAAAGGACGACGTCTGCTACGTCCGTATGCTCGCGGATTGCGGCTCCGTGATGCCGCGCCCGCTCGACAACCTCGCGTACGAACTGGTGCGGGTTGCAATGGGCGCTGCGACGGAACCAGAGCGCGCCGACGGCCGTCGGCGCCAGCGCTGGCTCCTTTGTGTACAGCTCCTCGCCGCGCAGTACCGAAACCTCAAAACCGTGGCTGCGGACCAGGTTGAGGTCGCGCTCGGCGCGCTCGAGCGCGACGGCGGTGCGGAAAACGTCCATGTAGCCGATACGGTGGAAGCCGCAGGCGATGCGCTCCTGTTCGATCAGCTCGTCGAACAGGCGGCTGGTCGCATGGCCCAGGTCTGCCAGTACGCGCATGCACACTTCCAGGCGCTCGGGCGTACATGCGCGATGGAAGCGCCAGAGCCATTCGATCAGGCCGGGATCGAGCCGCGGCTCAATGTAGAGCGGGCTCGTGTCGTCGAACATCCAGCGCAGAGCCTGACCGACGACGCCGGGCTTGTTCATCGGCAGATGGCCGAGGGCGATCAGCCCGGCGTTGCCGTACGAGGCCCCTGCGGCAATACGCTCCCGTTCGAGCAGCGTCACCCGCGCGCCGCGCCGCGCCAGATAGTATGCGGCGCAGGCGCCGATCACGCCGCCGCCGACCACGATCGTATGACGCTCAGACATGACTTTGCCTGCATGGCAGGAGGCGCATCGCACCGCGCGCTGCGGGTACAAATCGCCGGGGCAAGGTGGTCGGGCGGGCGATCACACAGAGTCAGATGTCCAGGTTCTTGACGTGGATCGCGTTGCCCTCGATGAACCTGCGCCGCGACTCGACGTCGTCGCCCATAAGGATGGAGAAAATGCGGTCCGCCTCCTGCATGTCGCGGTCGGGGTCGTCGAAGTCCTCGGAAATGCGCACGCGTAGCAGCGTGCGGTTGTCGGGATTCATCGTCGTTTCCCAGAGTTCCTCGGGGTTCATTTCTCCAAGACCCTTGAAGCGTTTGATCTGGTAGCCCTTGCCGCCAATGTCGCACACCGCCGTGCTCACCTCGCGCAGGTTATCCACTTCGACGCGCTGCTCGCCCGTCTGCAGGAGGAAGCGCGCGGGCTCGAGATCACCGGTGACGAGTTCCTCGCGCCGCAGGAAAAGGTCGGCGATGGTCAGCCCGAAGCGCTCCAGCCGTGCGAGCAGCGGCTCGAGCAACTTGGCCTCGCCCAATTCGAAGCGGACGATGCGGTGGTCGCCGGCCTCCTCGCCGTTTCCGCTGACTTCGGTTGCATGGGCAAAGTCGATGACCTCCACATCGCCGTGTGCCTTTTCCTCCTCATCGCGCAGCCTCGCCAGCTCCTCGTCACTGAACAGATACCGCACATCTTCCGGACCGGAGCCGCCGCGGTACACGTCCGCGCGGATCACCGGCAGCCTCCCCGGCGGCGAGCGCCGGTCGAGAAAGTCCTTCAACTCAATTCCGCGCCGCTGTAGCGTCCGCGCCTGGGCCTCAATCGCGTCGAGTACGCCGAGCAGGTCGCGCAGCTCCCCGTCGGCCAGTTTGCGCTCGCCGTCCCCGGCCGGATCGCGGATCAGCAGGATCGTGTCGCGCAGCGCCAACTCGATCAGCTTGGCCGAGAGTGCGCGATCGTGCAGCACGTACTCGCTGTGCTTGCCCTTGGCGATCTGGAACAGCGGCGGCTGGGCAACATAGACGTAGCCGCCCTCGATCAACGGCCGCATGAAGCGGAACAGAAACGTCAGGATCAAAGTGCGGATGTGCGAGCCGTCCACGTCGGCGTCGCACATGATGATGATCTTGCCGTAGCGGCGCTTGGTCAGGTCGAACTCGTCCGCACCAATGCCGCAGCCGACCGCGCTGATGATCGTGCAGATCTCGTCGTTGCCGAGCATCTTATCCAGCCGCGCCTTTTCCACGTTGAGGATCTTTCCGCGCAGCAAAAGGATCGCCT
>CAZNDQ010000118.1:0-9812 GCA_964571825.1 uncultured Planctomycetales bacterium
AACAAGACCGAGCCGGGCGTGTGCGGTTGCGGCAACTTCCACCTCGGGACGCAGAACCCAGACGAGGATGAGGACGGCGACGCGGTGATCGACTGTGTCGACAACTGCCCGGGCGTCTACAACCCGTACAACACGGTGCCGACGGACTGCAACATGAACGGTCCGGCGAACGATCCGGGTGAGAATGTCGGCGAGCAGTGCGACTCGGACGGCGACGGCGTGGGCGATGCCTGCGACAACTGTCCTTTTGTCGCCAACCCCGATCAGGCGGACGGCGACGGCGACGACGTGGGCGATGCCTGCGACGCCTGTCCGAACGGTGACAATACCGCGGACGCCGATATGGACGGTGTGCCGGACGGGTGCGACAACTGCCCGAACCTCGCGAATGGCGACCAAGTCGATACGGACGAGGACGGCGTGGGCAACGTCTGCGACAAGTGCCCGAACGATCCGAACAAGTCGGAGGAGGGTCAGTGCGGCTGCGGCAACCCGGACACCGACACGGATGATGACGGGATCGCGGACTGCAACGACGTCTGTGACAACGATCCGAACAACGACGTGGACATGGACGGCGTCTGCGGTGACGTGGACAACTGTCCGGAGACCTCGAACCAGGATCAGGCCGACGCGGACATGGACGGCCAGGGCGATGCGTGCGACATGTGCACGGACATCGACAAGGACGGCTTCGGCGATCCGGGCTTCGAGATGAACATGTGCGAGGAGGACAACTGTCCGACGATCCAGAACGCGAACCAGGCCGATCACGACATCGACGGCGTGGGCGACGTTTGCGACGGCTGTCCGTTCGATCCGAACAAGACGGAGCCGGGGCTGTGCGGCTGCGGCGTGCCGGAGACGGACACGGACATGGACGGCGTGCCGGACTGCCTCGACAACTGTCCGAATGCGACGAACAACGGGCAGGAGGACAGCGACGAGGACGGCGCCGGCAACGCCTGCGACAAGTGTCCGAACGATCCGAACAAGGTCGATGACGGCGCTTGCGGCTGCGGCAACCCGGAGACGGACACCGACGGTGACGAGATTCCGGACTGCATCGACGATTGTCCGCTCGATCCGCTGAATGACGTGGATGGGGACGGCGTCTGCGGCAACGTGGACAACTGCCCCAACGACGACAATCCCGATCAGGCCGATGCCGACATGGACGGGTTTGGCGACGAGTGCGATGCCTGTCTGGATGCCGACATGGACGGCGTCTGTGACAACATCGACAACTGTCTCGGGGTGGCCAATCCGTCGCAGTCCGACCAGGATTTGGATGGGTTCGGCGATCAGTGTGACAACTGTCCGTTCGTTTACAACCCGACGCAGGCACAAAGCGACGGGGATCCGTTTGGCGATGCATGCGACAACTGCCCGCTGACGACGAATCCGGATCAGGCCGACACCGACATGGACGGGGTGGGCAATTCCTGCGACCAGTGTCCGAGCGATCCGAACAAGACGGAGCCGGGCTTCTGCGGCTGCGGCGTGCCGGACGGGGATACGGACATGGACGGGACGCAGGATTGCCAGGACGGCTGTCCGACCGACCCGAACAAGACGACGGCCGGTGCGTGCGGTTGCGGCGTTGCGGACACCGACACGGACATGGACGGCGTGCCGGACTGCAACGATCGTTGCGCGGGATTCTCGGACACGGTCGATCCGGACGGCGACGGCATCCCGACGGGATGCGACAACTGTCCGAATACGCCGAATCCGCATCAGCAGGATCTGGATATGGACGGCGTGGGCGATGCCTGCGACAACTGTCCGAGCACGCCGAACGGTTCGACGCGTGGCACCGCCGGCGGCCAGGCCGACAGCGACATGGATGGCGTGGGCGATGCCTGCGACAACTGTCCGAACACGCCGAACGGTCCGGTGCAGCGTGACGTGCCGGGCGTGGGCAACCAGACGGACAGCGATGCCGACGGTCTGGGCGATGCCTGCGATAACTGCCCGCTGGCGCCCAACGCGCCGACGGCGCCGGACGGCGACATGGATGGCGTCGGCGATGCGTGCGACCTCTGCCCGAGCGATCCGAACAAGCGCGAGCCGGGCCAGTGCGGCTGCGGCAACGCGGACACGGACATGGACGGTGACGGGATCGCCGACTGCGTCGATCCGTTCCCGAACGATCCGGACGGGGACATCGATATGGACGGCGTCTCAGGCGACGTGGACAATTGCCCGTCGGTGGCCAATCCGCTGCAGGTGGACGATGACATGGACGGCATCGGCAACGCCTGCGACAACTGCCCGCTGGCTTCCAATGCGGCGCAGACGGACGATGACGAGGACGGCGTCGGCAATGCCTGCGACAACTGTCTGCTCATCTTCAATCCCGATCAGTCGGACTTTGACCACGACGGGATCGGGGACGTCTGCGACGACGACATCGACGGCGACGGTTCCGAGGGTCCCAACGGCGATGACGAGGACTGCGACGATTGGAACCCGGCCGCGTTCCCCGGCCCCGATGTGCGGGAGTCGATCGTTGCCGGCAATTGCGGCGACGGAGCGGACAACGACTGCGACGGGCTGATCGATCTGGATGATCCGGATTGCCAGATCCCGTAGTTGCGGTTTGAGTTGAATCCACGCGGGCCGATTCGTCGCAAGGCGGATCGGCCCGCTCCTTTTTGGCCGGGCACGACCCCCGCTGGTCAGCGCCACCGCGAGGCGAATCGGCGGCGGACGCGTCCCACCGACGCAGGGGCGCCAGGTCGTCAGCCCGGCACCCGTTTCATACAATCGACGCCGGCGGTCGCGCGCCGGGTGAACTGGCGGTGCGGCGACCGGAACCGGGAGCCGGACGTTTGCGCTGGACGCTGCCGCTGATCGTGGGGCTTGCGCTGCTGTACTGGCTGGCGGCCGTCGCCGGACCATCGGGAGTCGGGCTGTGGCAGGACGACGCGATCTACCTGTGCACGGCCAAATCGCTGGCGGAGGGGAATGGCTACCGGCACCCCGAAATGCCCGGTACGCCGTATCAGACGAAGTATCCGATCTTCTACCCGGCCGTGCTGGCGCTGGGGTGGCTCGTCAGCCCCGAGTATCCGCGAAACGTGCCGTTGTTGCTGGTGCCGGGGGCGCTGTCGGCGGCGGTGCTGGTGGTCGTCGGGGCGCAGTATTGCCGGCGTGTGCTCGGCCTGCCGGCGTGGTTGACGTGTGCGGTCGGCACGCTGGGCGCGCTGTCGCCCGTCGTCCTTTCGTTCGTACGCTTCACGATGAGCGACCTGCCGTACGGCGCGCTGGCGATGGTCGCGCTGTACCTGCTGGATCGCAGGTGCGCGGACGGCACTGCGGCGAAATCGGCCTGGCGCGGCCGGCGCCTGTGGCTGGTGCTTGCCGGCGTGGACGTCGCGCTGGCCGTGCTGACGCGGGGCATCGGCGTCTCGCTGGCGGCTGCGGCCGTAGCGACGTTGCTGGCGCGCCGACGAATCCGCGACGCGGTGCTGCTCGCCTTGGTGGTGGGCGGCATGGTGGCGCCGTGGTCCGTGTGGCAAGCGCGTGCGGCGCGGGCCAACGGCCCGATGCAGACGGCGCTGCTGACGGCGCCGGAGCTGAGCTATGGGCTGTGGAAGCCGCAGCGCGCGGAGCAGACGCTTCGCACGGCGTGGCAGAACGCCTTTCGCACCGCGTTCGGACTCGTCTATTTTCAACTGGCGCTGCCGCGGGAGTGGACGTTTGGCGCGGTGAACGAGATGGGTGCGCGGACGGTCGTCGTGCACGTGTTGGGCTATCTGGCCGCGGCACTGATCCTCGCGGGCTTGATCCGCTGCATGCGGGAGGGCCTGCGCACGCTGCACCTATACGCGCTGTTTTACGTCGGCCTGATGCTGGTCTGGCCGTTCGAGCCGTATCGGTTCCTGATTCCGTGGACGCCGGTTCTGCTCGGCCTGATGCTGCACGGGCTGTCGTGGGTGACCGGCGCGGCGGCGCGGAGCCGCGCCTGCCGGGTCGTCTCCACTACCGTCGTCAGCGTTGTCACCCTCATGCTCGTGGGGCTGTTTCTGCACGACGCCAAGCGTATCGTCACCAGCACCGAAGAGCGGTACTTCCTGCGCGAGTTTCCGGTGAACTGGGCGGAGATGCGCGCCGCGGAGCGGTGGGTGGCGGCGCACGTGCCGCCGGAGGGGATTGTGGCCTCGGCGCAGCCGGCGGCGCTTTTCCTGGCGACGGGGCGGCGCGGGCACTACTTCTGGCCCGACACCGATCCCTATTCCCTGTATTACGGGCCGGATCGGCGCTGGGCGAGCCTCTACGTTCCGTCCGGCCGGTCGGAGGCGGCGCATCTGGCGGAGCAGATTCCGCGGCAACTCGCAGACGCGTACCGCGCGGAGCGAATCGGCTTGTACGTGGAGCATCAGCACGTCAATACGTCGGCCATCGTGCTCGCGCCCTATGTGCGGGCCCGGCCGCGGGAGTTCGTGCACGTGCATCGCACACCGCGGGGCGTCTACAACATGTTCCGCGTGCAGCTTGACTGAAGGGCCTGAGTTGGGGCCGGCGGCGGCGTCGCCGATCCCGGCGCGCAGATCACCCGGCACGGGGGTGCCGCCCGGCGGCGCCCGGCCGGACGAATGCGGTTCAGTTCCGGCGACTCGGGATCATCACGCGGTCGATGTCCCAGTACTCGTCGGGCCCGCCCTCCTCGACGGCGCGTTCGACGTCGTCGGGAAGTTCGTGCAGGAAATCGAGGCCGGTGCGGCGTTCGATTTCGCGGATCGTCCGGAGAAACGGCCGGAGCGAATGAATGCCGCTGACGTCCTGGTCGATGATCACGGCCAGGGCATTGACGTATCCGCCGTCGTCATCGACGACGATCGCATAGAAGGCGTCGGGAATCGCGGCGACGCCGTTGAGCCGCGCCGGCCCGCTGCCGAAGACGGGGCCGACCATCACCCAGACTTCGTCGAAGTCGTAGGCGAACTCCTCGGCGATGCGCTTTTCGAGCGCTTCCCACGTCGTCTGGTTGAGCGTCGAGCGCTGGGGGCAGACATTGGACATGAGAAACGTCTCCAACTGCGCGTCGCGACCGTAGCGGGAGCCGATGGCGAAATTGGGTGCCATGTGGCCGCGGTCGTACGATTCCGGGTTCGAGTTGTAGTCCGGCTGGGTATAGTCCTCATGTTTGACGTGGGCGGTGGTGCGCGAGTCGATCCTGAAGCGGCTCGGCCGGATGCCGGGCGAAGCGGCGTCTTCCTTCCATTCACAGCGATAGGCTGCCCAGAGGGGGTCCTTGCGGGACTCCGAATAACCGACGGCGTAGCCGGTGTTTTCGAGCAGCACGAACTCGCTGTCGGCCGAGACGCTGCGCGGGTACCCGGCAAAAGCGTGCGCGGGAGCGCGCAGCGCCGCAGCGTGCAGAGCGGGCAGTTCGGTCGCCGCCGTCAGGCGGACCGCGTCGCGCGGCGGAGGCGGGGGCACCGCGGCGCGCGGCGCGGTTGTCGCGCAGCCTCCGGCGACGAGCAGTACTGAAAGCGCACATCCCCAAGCGGCGCTGCGCCGCCGACTCCAGTCAATTCTGCTGTTCATATATTTCTCACTTTCCTGCAAGTCGTGGACGGGCACAGCCTTTGCGTGTGGCGGGCTGACCGTGCGCCAACACGGCGCATCAATTACCGGTCAGGGAACGCGCGACAAGCTCCCCGGTGGCAAACCCACGAATCTCCAGAGCCGGGCTCGGTCCGGGAGGATGATCCACCGAGAACATCGTCTGCCCATCCTGCACATCCAGCGACCGGTACGGCCGGCCGCGCTCGAAGACGTCCAGCCGATCCATGCCCTGAGTTTCGACGGTGACGGCCGATCGCGTCGAGGAGGTCGGCTGGACGGTCACGTGCAGCCGCCGTGCCGGGCGGGCGGCCAGGAGGAGCGCCGCTCTGGCGATGAGGTCGATGTTGCGATGGAGCAGGTCGTCGCGGGTCAACTCGTGGCGCTGATCGGGCACGACGCCGAGGTCCTCGACGGGCATGCCGGCGCGCCGGCCGACGCGCAGTGTGCGGCGCATCGAGACGCGCATTCCGGCCCCCAACGGCAGGCTCCGGTACACCGAGTTGGCACCGGGCAGCACGACATCGACGAGATGCTGGTGCAGCCAGACATTGGCCCCGCCGGCGCCGGTGTTGCCGTCGGTCCCGAGCACGGGCCCGATTTCGTGATCCTGGAACCCGGCGGCGAATATGTCCGTCGTGCTGTAGCAGAGCGCGTCGATGATCAGCACGACCGGTCCGAAGTATTTCTGTCCGATGGCATTGCAGTCCGCGGTGTCTGAGATGGGAAACCCGGCTGAAAAGGTCGCCCCGGTTTGCAGCGCCTGCTGCATCGACTCGACCCACGCGGAGAGGTCCGCCCACGGGGAGCCCGGGCCGTTCCGCCGACAGATCTGCAGGTTGAGCGGCGTGTTGAGGAACTGGACCGGCTCGGGCTCGATGCGGCGCGGCGTCAGCGTCTGGAGGATCAACTCGCCGTTCATGATGACACCGCCGCCGTTTCCGCGGACATCGATGATCAGACCGTTCTGCGGCAGGGCGGAGATGAGGCGAATGAACTCGGCGACGAAATCCTGCGGCGGCCAGTGGCTGACGGTGCGGATGCGCAGATAGCCGAACGTGCCCGAGGGGGTCGCGACGGGGCGCGCTTCGAAGACGTGCGGAATCGTGCTATCGAGGCCGGCGACGGCGTCCCGGCGGATGCGGCTTGCGCGCGCCTTGCGCCGGGCGAGGGCGATGCCGGGTTTGAACAATACGCGGCGCATGCGCTGGATGGTCTCCTGCTCCAGGTCGACGCCAAGCGCAGCGCGTGCGGCTTCGGCGCCGGGTGCGTCGGGCTCGGCGGCCGCCGGCGCCGGCGGCGTGACCATCCAGTCGAAGCGGAGTTCGTTGGGACCCTCGGGCGTTTCGTAGCCGACGATGACCCACTCTTCGTCCGGCGGCGGGGCCAGGATCAGCGATCTCGTGGTGAGGGTCTGTACGCCGCGCGCGTGTCGGGCCTCGCGATTGCTGCCGGCGAAGCGTTGCGCGTGGCTCCATACCGCGCGCTCGATCGGCGTTCCGTTCCAGTGCACGAGTCTCACACCCGGTTTGAACGTCGGGTGGTGAAAGCCCTCGGCCACGTGCGAGACGATGTAGCGTCGCACGCCGCCGTCGACGTAGTCTTCGACCATGAACGGCAGGAAGGCGGTCCGCGAGTTGAACGGCGCCGGCAACAGGTAGTTGGTATGCAGGTCGCGCACGGAGGTGAAGATGTCGGTCATTTCGCGGTGGAAATCGCTCTCGGAGGGCTGGTCCACGGCGTGTCCCAGGTCCAGCGTCTGTTGCAACAGGCGCAGGCGCTGGACCGGATCGACGGAGTGCATGGCGCGTTTCAGGGGGAGGTGGGCATAATTCTGCTCGAGCAGAATCAGCGCCTGTTCGACGATGAGCTTCCGCTGGTCCGGCGTCAGCTCCCCGGCCGTGGCCAGGAATGACCTCAGGTCGCTCGAACCGGCCAGGTGCTCGCGCACGGCCGGATTCAGTTTGCGCATGTAGGGGAGTATCCGCGGCCGGACGAGCCGTTTTCTTGTTCTAGCGACTCTGCGCCGCGGCTTGCCGACTGTTGCCTTCGTGACCATGCGCACAACTCCATAACCGGCATCCAGAGCAATGGCGGACCCCGGCCGATCGCGCAGCGCGTGTCGCGCCTCCTGTACGCGCTATCAGGGGGTGACGCTGTCGGCCGGCAGCACCGTTGGAATCACCGGCAGCATCACGCCCGCATCAATCGGCGCCACATGCGGTCTGAGCAGGCCCTCCTCGGCCAGCACCAGGAGGTTGGGCAATGCGTAGGATTCGGCGGCATTGAGGTCCACGACGTAGCCGAGGTCCTGGAGACTGCCGACGGTGAGCCGGCTGAGCGGGTTGTTCTGGCCGGAGATGAACCCTGACATCAGCTCGTTGAAGAAGATGGACTCGCGCCAGTGGGAGTCCCTCGTGCCCGGACCGCCGGAATTCTCGACGGGGACGGCCGCGGGCCCGCTCCCTTTGAGGCGTCCGTACTCGGCCATCGCGGTGGCCCCAAGAAACATGGGGTTGGAGTCTCCGATTCCGTCGAGCAGGTTCTTGTCGTCCCAGATGGTGCCGACGCCGAGCACATGTCCCATCTCGTGGGTAATGACGTCGACGAGCGTGTTCTTGCGCTCCATGTCGGTCAGATCAGCCGTATCGAATCTCATCACGCCCTTGGCGGGCAGGAGTGCTGAGGAAGCGGTGCTCTTGGGTCGCAGGTGTGTCGGGCCCGCCTGCCCCAGGATTTTTCCCGGCCCGTCAATGTTGACACCCTCGGCGAGGATGAGGACATCGTCGATCTGTTCGCCGTCGACCGTGACCTGCGGCAGATCGCCGACGATGACGCGTGCCCAGCGGTCGGCCGCGCGTTTGAAAGCGTCCTTCTGATTCTCCGTCAGTCCACCGAGGAAGCGGACGACGATCTGGAACGGCGAGACCGGTCCCGGGCCGCCGCCCATCACCGCAGCCGCCGCAGCGCGCGGCGCCGTCGCCATGTACTCTTCGTAGTGGGGCATTTCCTTGTCCTCCCGTAGGTCAGGGGTGTGCCACATACCGTAAGTATTTTGACGCATCGCGCGACCAGAGGTGCCCGCCACCCGGCGCCGATCGCCGGTCTGGTGACGCCGGCCGCCCGATTGTGCCCTCAATCCGCCTTACGCAGCCCGTCGGTGGTTCTTCCGCCGAGGGCCGCGGAATTCGCCGCCGCTGTGCTGTTTTCGGCGCCCGCTCCGCGTACAATGCCCGGATGCTCTCCCGCCTGCACAGTATGGCGCTCGCGGGCATCGACGCGGTGCGCTGCGAGATCGAGGTCGACGTCACGTCGCAGGGGCTGCCGCACATCTCGCTGGTGGGGCTGCCGGATACGGCGGTGAAGGAAAGCGTCGAGCGCGTACACAGCGCGCTGAGCCACTGCGGCTATGCGTATCCGCGCCATCGCACGGTCATCAACCTCGCCCCGGCCGACCTGCGCAAGGAGGGTCCGGCGTTCGATCTGCCGATTGCGATCGGGATGATCCTCGGGACGGGTCAGGTGGTCAGCGAGCGCGTAGACCGGTACGTCGTGGCGGGGGAGCTGGCGCTGGACGGGCGCGTGCGGTCGATCAAGGGGGCGCTGTCGATGGCGCTGGAGGCGCGGGCGCACCGCTTCGCCGGGCTGATTCTGCCGGCGGAGAACGCGAACGAAGCGGCCGTGGTGGATGGGATCGAGGTCATTCCCGTTTCCTCATTGACCGAGGCGCTCGGGTTTCTGTCGGACCAGTTGCCGATTGATCCGACGGAGGTGGACCTGGAGACGGTGTTCAATCAGGCGGCGGCGTACGACGTCGATTTCTGCGACGTGCGCGGTCAGGAGCACGTCAAGCGGGCGCTGACGATCGCGGCGGCGGGTGGGCACAACATTCTGCTGATCGGTCCGCCGGGTTCGGGCAAGACGATGCTGGCCAAGCGCATCCCGACGGTGCTGCCGCCGCTGACGCGGGAGGAGTCGCTGGAGACCACGCGCATTTACTCGTCGATGGGGCTGCTGAAGGCGGGACAGTCGCTACTGGCGACGCGGCCGGTGCGCAATCCGCACCACTCGGCCACGTCACCGGCGCTGGTGGGCGGGGGGAGCATTCCGCAGGCGGGCGAGGTGTCGCTGGCGCACTATGGCGTGCTCTTTCTGGACGAGTTTCCGGAGTTTCCGCGGCACATCCTGGAGACGCTGCGGCAGCCGCTGGAGGACGGCGAGGTGACGATCGCGCG
>CAZNDQ010000119.1:0-9636 GCA_964571825.1 uncultured Planctomycetales bacterium
CCATGAGGAGGGCGGGCGGGTGTATCTGCGCAAGGCCTGCCCGGAGCACGGCGCGTTTGAGGTGCTGATCAACTCCGACCGCCGCTTCTATTACGAGAGCTGCGGTGCGGGGGCCTGCTGCCAGACGGTGCCGGGCCACTCGGAGCAAATGGTGGAGACGGCCGCGACGTGCATCGCACTGATCGAGATCGTCACGAGCTGCAATCTGAGCTGCCCGACGTGCTACGCGAGCAGCCCGCACACGCCGCCGGAGGCGGTGGACGCGCTATCGCCGGAGGAGTTCCGCGCGCGGATCGAGGCCGTCATCGCCCGCAAAGGGCCGCTGGACATCCTGCAGCTCTCGGGCGGGGAGCCGACGCTGCACCCGCAGTTCGCGGCACTGCTCGAGGGCGTGCTGGCCGACACCCGCATCGGCTACGTGCTGATCAATACGAATGGCGTGCGGCTGGCGGCGGACGAGGCGTTCATGGACGGGCTCGGCGCGCTGCACGCCGCGCATCGCAAGTTCGAGGTCTATCTGCAGTACGATGGGCCGCAGGAGGCGGGGCAGCTCGCGCTGCGCGGCGGGGATTTCCGGCGGCTGCGCGAGTCGGCCGTGGCGCGGTGCGCCGAGCGCGGCATCCCGGTGACGCTGGCGATGACGGTGACGCCGGCCAACCGCGGGCATCTGGGCGAAACGGTGCGCGGCGCGCTGGCGACGCCGGGCGTCCGCGGGATCACGTTTCAGCCGATGTTCGGCTCGGGGCGGACGATGACCGGCTTCGCCGCCGACGCCCCGCGGCTGAACGTCGCCGACGTGATCCTCGACCTCGTCGGGCAGAGCGGCGGGCTGCTGCGCGAGGCGGACTTTACGCCGCTGCCCTGCGGCGATCCCAACTGCCACACCATCGGCTACCTGCTGCGGCGCGGGGCGGAGTGGGTGCCGGTCTCGCGGCTGATCGACTTCTCGCGCTTGCAGGGTTTTCTGCGCGACCGCGTCAACTTCAGCATCGAAGACCTGAGCAAGTGCGGCTGCGAGTCGGAGCCGCTCGGCCGTGTATTGCGGGCGCTGGAGATCGGGCCGGAGGACGTGTTCCGGCTGTTCATCAAGCCGTTCATGGATGCGTGGACGTACGATCAGGACCGGATCGACCGCTGCTGCGTGCACGTCGTCGGCGAGGGCGGACGGCTCGAGTCGTTCTGCCGGCACTACGCGATGCGGGGGATGTAGTGTTCAACCCGGCCTACGGGCTGCTGATGATCGCGGGGCTGGTGCTCTCGGCCGTGCTGTGGCCGCGGGTGCGGCCGGCGCGTGGGGTGCCGGCGCTGGTCTTCGTCGGCGGACTGATCGGGGCGGTGCTGGGGGCAAAGGTCGGGTATTTGCTGGTGGAGTTTCCGCTCGTCGTCGGGGAGCCGCGGTGGTGGATGCACGCGCTGGTCGGGCGGACGATCCTCGGCGGCTTGCTCGGCGGCTATCTGGGCGTGGAGTGGGGCAAGCGGCTGTGCGGCTATCGGGGGGCGACGGGGGACGGGTTCGCGCTGGTGGTACCGGGGGCGCTGGCGCTGGGGCGGGTCGGCTGCTGGGTGTCGGGCTGCTGCGCGGGGCGGGCGTGCGCGGCCGCGTGGTACACGGTCGTCGATGCGCACGGCGTGCATCGCTACCCGGCGCAGCTCGTCGAGGCGGGATTCAATGTGCTGATGCTGGCGGCGATGTGGGGGTTGTATTGCGCGGGGCGGCTGCGCGGGCAGCTATTTCACGTCTATCTGATTGCGTACGGGGCGTTCCGGCTGGTGCACGAGTTCTGGCGCGACTCGCCGCGGCTGCTGGGGCCGGTGACGAGCTATCAGGTGCTGGCGGCAATTGTGCTCGTCTTCGGCATCGAGCGATACCTCCGCCGCCGCGCGGAACTGCGCGCGCAAGATCAATGCCTCTCCCACCTGTCAACGGCGCGTGCCGAGCCTCTCGGTGATTCGGTCGCTCCGCGCCGCTAAGATATTCACGTTGTCAGGATCAAACGATGTCGGAAGAGCCAATTGCTGCGTGGAGTGCCAATCCCGTCAAAGGGAGCACCGAACAACCGCTGGCCGACGTGCTGCCGCTCGTCTACGAGGAGCTGCGCAGCGTGGCGTACCAGTTTCTGCGGCGCGAGCGGGGGGACCACACGCTGCAGCCGACGGCGCTGGTGCACGAGGCGTTCATGCGGCTGGCCGCGCAGCGGCAGGACGGCTGGGAGAGCCGGTCGGCGTTCGTTGCGGCCGCGGCGGGAATGATCCGCCGCGTGCTGGTCGACCACGCGCGGACGCGCGCAGCCGCCAAACGCGGCGGCGGGCGGCAGCGCGTGCCGCTGGACGAGGAATCCGGGCATCCCGAGACCGACGGCGAGCGCGCCGGCGACGACGAACTCGTCGCCCTCGACGAAGCGCTGACGCGCCTCGCCGCCTTCGACGAGCGCAAGAGCCGCATCATCGAGCTGCGCTTTTTCGGCGGGCTGAGCGAAGAGGAGACAGCCGGGATGATGCAGATGTCCGCGCGGACCGTCCGGCGCGAATGGCGCCTGGCCCGCGCCTGGCTCCGTCGCGAACTGGGAGGCACAGTCGACGGTGACGCCTGAACGCTGGCAGCAGATTCAGGACGTGTTCGAGCGCGTATCCGAAGCGCCGGAACCGCAGCGCGCCCAACTCCTGGCCGAAACCTGCGGCGACGACGACGCCCTGCGCGACGAGGTGGAATCACTGCTCGCGGCCGACCGCGACTCGACCGGCTTCATCGAGACGCCCGCGCTCGGCGAGCGCGTGCCGCTCGTCGATCCCGAACTCGTGCTCAGCGACGCCCAGCGCTACGGCCTGAGCCACGTCGGGCCGTACAAGCTCATCCGCCCGATCGCCGCCGGCGGCATGGGCGCGGTCTACCTCGCCCAGCGCGAGGGCGACCCGGACGCCCGCCCCGTGGCGATCAAGCTGCTGCGCCCGGTGGTCGACCGGCAGGTGATGCTGCAGCGCTTCGCCCGCGAGCGGCAACTCCTCGCCGGCCTGCATCACCCGCACATCGCGCGCCTCCTCGACGGCGGCGCGACGGAGCAGGGGCTGCCGTACCTGGCGATGGAGTACGTCGAGGGCCGGCCGATTGATGAGTACTGCGAGCAGCGGCGGCTGGGCGTCGAGGAGCGGCTGAGGCTGTTCGTGACGGTCTGCTCAGCCGTGAGCTACGCGCACCACAACCTGATCGTGCACTGCGATCTGAAGCCGAACAATATTCTGGTGACGGCCGCGGGCGAGCCGAAACTGCTCGACTTCGGCATCGCGCGGCTGGTCTCGGACGAAGGAGGCGAGGGGCGGCGGACGACGACGGCCGCGGTGCTGATGACGCCCGACTACGCCAGCCCGGAGCAGATCTGCGGCGAGCCGATCACGACGGCGGCCGATGTCTATTCGCTCGGTGTCGTGCTCTACGAGCTGCTGGCGGGCGTGCGGCCGTTCCGGCGGAAGGGGCTGCCGCGGTACGAACTGGCGCGGTTGCTGGGGGAGCAGGAAGCGGCGCGGCCAAGCGCGGCCGTGACGGGAGAGAAACACCGGCGCACTGCATCGGCGGCCAGCGGTACACATGCCCGCGCCGACGATTCGCGGGCGCGAATCGCCGGACTTGGGCATGCCACCCCGACGGGCGAACAGGTGGGTTGCGCTCGTCCCGATGAATCGGGACTCGCTTCACCCACCCTACATAGCGCCGAGGAGCGGAGGAGTTCGCCGCATCGGCTGGCACATCGGCTGCGCGGGGACCTCGACACGATCGTGCTCAAGGCGCTGCGGCGCGAGCCGGAGCGGCGCTACTCCTCCGTCGAGCACCTGGCCGAGGACATCGAGCGTCACCTCGCCGGCCAGCCGATCCTCGCGCGAAAGGATGAGCTGCGCTACCGCATGGGCAAGTTCATCGCCCGCTACCGCGGCTCGGTGACGGCCGCGGCGCTCATCGCGCTGAGCCTGATCGCCGGGATCATCGGCACCGCGTGGCAGGCGCGCTCGGCCGCCGCCCAGCGCGACCGCGCCGAAGAACAGCGACGGGCCGCCGAGGCCAACCTCGCGCGGGCCCTCGACGCGGAACTGCGGTGTGCGCTGGAAGCGGATGTTGCGTCGACGCAGGAGCAACTGGCCAGCATGGCCGCCGCCCAGGCCCAGGCCGTCAACGCCTTCCTGCAGAGCATGCTCGGCTCCGTCGACCCGGTGAACGAAGGAGAAAACGCGACCGTGCTGCAAGTCCTCGACAAGGCCGCCGGCCGCGTCCACGCCGAACTTGCCGGCCAGCCGCTCGTCGAGGCCACCGTCCGCCAGACGCTCGGCAACGCCTATCACAGCCTCGGCATGTACGAGCCGGCCGAGCGGCAGTTCCGCGCCGCCCTCGACGTGCAGTGGCGCGAGATGGGCGCGGGCGAGCCCGGCGACGAGACGCTCGCGCGCATGCTCAAGGACCTCGCCGAGCTGCTGCGCGACCGCGGCGAGTACAAGCCGGCGCGGCAGACGTTCGAGCAGGCTCTGGCGATTTTCCGCGCGCGGCTGGGCACGGCCCACGTGGAAACGGTGGCGACGACGGCGGCGCTGGGGACGCTGCTGCACGAGATGGGCGACTTCTCCGCCGCTGAGCCGCTCTGCCGCGAGGCGGTGGCCGCCTACCTGCGCCTGCTCCGCGCGGAGATGCCCATCGGCTCGGACCTCGGTGTCGCCGACGTGCTCAACAACCTCGGCTCCGTGCTGCAATACACCGGCGACCTCGAGGCGGCTGAGCCCCTCTATCGACGGGCGCTGGCCATCCGCCGCGAGCTGCTCCGCAGCGACCATCCCCACGTCGCCGACAGCCTGAACAACCTGGCGAGTCTGCTGTTGGCGCGCGGCGACGCCGAAGGCGCGGCTGGCCTGTGCGCTGAGGCGCTGGAGATGCGCATCCGGACGCTGCCGGCGGGGCACCCGGCCATCGCGGCGACGCAGTATCTGTACGCACAGTGTCTCTTGCAGCTCCGCGACCCGGCCGGGGCGGAGTCGCTCGCGCGCGAGTGCCTGGAAATTCGGCGCCACGCGCTGGGTGATGTCCACTGGCTGACGGCCGAGGCCGAGAGCCTGCTGGGGGCGGCGCTGACGGGGCTCGGCGGGTCCGGCGCGGCGGAGCGGCGGCTGCTGGCGAGCTATCCGAAGCTGCGGACGGATTGCGGCGAGACGCACGAGCGGACGCTGGAGACAGCACAGCGGATCGTGCAGCTCTTCGAGGCGACGGACCGGGCGGGCGAGGCGGGGGAGTATCGGGAGGTGCTGCGGGCCGCGTCGGCGCAGACTGCCTCCGGCGGGTAACCGGCGCTGTGAGTTGTCCGCGTTTCACATCGATCCGGAAATTCAATTGTTGTGATGGTATGCGTTTCCGTTCGATTGCCGCATCCGAGAGTGTGACGGGCCAGTTGTGATTCATTTGAAGTGGCGTTGCAGGCGCGACGGCGCGCGGCGGCAACCGATCGGGCACACGCGGCAGTTCGTTGCTGAATCCGTATTCGCTGCTACGATGAATGTGCGCGGCGGCGCGCCGCGCAGCACACCGCAACCACAGACGGGCGAGGGCGCAATGGGCGAGTGGGAAAACGCGATCGTACAGGGCGATTGCATCGCAGGGCTGGAACGGCTGGCGCAGGCGCGGCCGGAGAGCGTCGATCTTGCGTTTGCCGATCCACCCTACAACATCGGCTACGAGTACGACGAGTACGATGACCGCAAGGCGTACGAGGAGTACGTCGCCTGGACCAGCCGCTGGACGCAGGCGGTGGCCCGCGTACTCAAGCCTACTGGCGCGTTCTGGGTGGCCATCGGCGACGAGTACGCCGCCGAGATGAAGCTCGCCCTGCAGCGCGACTGCGGGCTGACCTGCCGTAGCTGGGTCGTGTGGTACTACACGTTCGGCGTCAACTGCAAGTTCAAGTTCACGCGGAGCCACGCGCACCTGCTCTATTTCGTCCGCGACCCGAAGAAGTTCACGTTCAATGATGAGGCGATCCGCGTGCCCTCGGCGCGGCAGCTCGTCTACGGCGACAAGCGGGCCAATCCGCGCGGGCGGATTCCCGACGACACATGGATCATGCCGCCGCCGGTGCCGCGCGTGACGACGCCCGAGGGGTGGGTGCTCCGGCCGCAGGATGTGCCCGACGCCTTCGCCCCGACCGACGATACGTGGTACATCCCGCGGGTGTGCGGGACGTTCGCCGAGCGGGCGGGGTGGCACGGCTGCCAGATGCCCGAGCAGCTCCTCGGCCGCATCATCCGCGCGTGCAGCAACGAGGGAGACCTCGTGCTCGATCCCTTCGCCGGGAGCGGCTCGACGCTGATCGTGGCGAAGAAGCTGGGGAGGCGTTACCTCGGCTTCGAGATGTCGCAGCAGTATGCGGACGAGGCGTGCAAGCGGCTCAAGACAACGCGCATGGGAGAGCCGCTGGAGGGCGTGGCCGATCCGCTGCGGAGCGTGCCGGAGACGGGCAAGGGGCGGCGGTTGGACGAGAAGGACTACGTCTACAAGACGCCCAAGCCCGTCGGCCGTCCACGCAAGAACGCCGTACGCGACGACGGTGCCGTAGTCGAGGCGGAGACGCCGCCCGTGCCGGGATTGCTGTTCGGCTGAATCGCCGACAGACGGCTCGTTCACATCATCTGCAGCGCGCAGTCGCGCGATTTCGGTTCGGCGCGGCGCGCGGGTATCTTCCGCCGCATGCGGATTCCCCCGGCGATTGATGCACGAGATCGGGCGTGGTCGGAGCGCTACGCGGCGCTGTCACCCGCGCGGCGGCGCGTGTGGTGGCTGATCACGCTGGGCGGATACGCCGAGTTGTGGTGGCCGATCTTCATCGGGCTGATGGTGTACGGGCGGGTGTCGGATGACGCGGGCGCGGCGGGGTTGTGGCGACTGGGCCTGCGGCTCGCGGCAGCCGAGTGGATTGCGCTGGCGGTGCTGATCCCGGCGCGCTACCTGTGGCGGCGCGAGCGCCCGGTACCGAAAAAGCCGACGCTGCCGATCGTGCCATGGGAGCGGTATTCGTTCCCGAGCAGCCACGCGACGCGCGGGCTGGCGATGGCGGTGGTGTTGACGGCCTGGCGGCCGGTAGTGGGGTGGGCGGCACTGCCGGCGGCGCTGCTGATCGCGTGGTCGCGCCTGCCTCTCCGCAAGCACTACCCCTCCGACGTGCTCGTCGGGGCGGTGCTGGGGGCGGTCTGCGGCGCGGCGGCCGTGACGCTGGTGGCGGCGGGGTAGCGAGGGTCATTTGCCGTCGGAAACCCGCGGCGCCGGCCGATCGAATAGAATGACGTGGGCGAGATATGCCGCAGACGACGAGCGGCCGAGCGTAGCCGATGGCTGACAATACGACAAACGATGCGAACGACGGGGGCGCACTGGCCAAGATCCCGGCGGAGTGGCTGGCGGAGTTCGAGGCGGCCGCGCGGAGGCCGCTGGAGCAGCGCTTCCGCTACGCCTTCATCAAGACCTACAAGCCGGTGATGGATGATGCAGAGTCGCGTGCATTTGACAGCATGGAAGAGTATCGGCGCTGGTGTGAGGAGAATCTGCCCGAATGGCTGGGGTATCATCGGGTCAAGGCCGAATAGCGACACCGGACTGCGAGATGGTTGATGGCGGCATTCGAATATCGTCAAGCAGAGGAGATTCGCGACGCTTTCGATCGACACGGATGCCGGTACTTGTTCATTGGCAAGTCCGGGGCGATCCTGCTGGGATTTCCTGATACGACTCAGGATGCCGACTTGTTCGTCGAACGGTCGACTGAAAACGGGGAGGCGGTGGTTACGGCACTCCTCGACATTGGGTTCGCCCTTTCAGACGAGGACAAATCCAATATTCGGCGGGGCAAGGACTTCGTGCAACTCAAGAACGGTCCGTTCGACCTCGATCTGATCTTCGCGCCGGACGGGATTGAGCGGTTCGCGGATGCGTGGAAGCGGCGCATCGACGTCAAGGGCTTTCCCGTCTGCCACATCGACGACATCATCGCCAGCAAGCGCGCCACGCACCGTGCGAAGGACCTCGAATCGCTGCCGCGCCTGGAGTCGTTCCGCGAATACTGGCTCGATCAGCAGCGCCGATAATCCTGGCCGCAGCTTGACTTGTAGCCATAGTATTCATTGAGTTTGACGCGCACCGATTGGCCGGAGCACGCATCATGTTTGATCGCTTTACCGATCGCGCACGGAAGGTGATGGCGCTGGCGAACCAGGAAGCACGGCGCCTGCGACATGCGTACATCGCGCCCGAGCACGTGCTGCTCGGCCTGCTGCGCGAGGGGGCCGGCGTCGGCGCGAGTGTGCTCAAAGAACTCGGCGTTGAATTGAAAAGTCTGAGGATAACTGTGACCAGCGCTCTTCCGGCGCAGCCGGACGTGCCCGTGCCCGATGCTCTGCCACAGTCACACGCGACCGAGATCCTCCTAAGATGGGCGACAGAAGAGATGCGGGGCCTCCGTCACCAATTCGTCGGTACGGAGCATTTGCTTCTCGCACTTGTGCGCGGCGACGGGCTCGCGGGGCAGTTGCTTCGGGCACGAGGTGTGACCTACGAGTGTGCACTGGAGATCGTTGTGGAAATGCTGGGGCGGGGTGAGGAAGACCCCGGCCACGCGGGTGAGGCGTGAAACGCGGCGCGCATCATGCCTTCTGGTAGATTTCGAGTTTTGATTTGCGGAACTCGTCGGCCTTTTCGCGCATGCCGGCGGCGAGGGCTTCCTCTTCGCTGAGGCCCTGTTGGCGGGCGTATTCGCGCACGTCTTCGGTGATCTTCATCGAGCAGAAGTGCGGGCCGCACATCGAGCAGAAGTGGGCCGTCTTCGCGCCGTCCTGCGGCAGGGTCTCGTCGTGATAGCTGCGCGCGGTCTCGGGGTCGAGCGAGAGGTTGAACTGGTCGTTCCAGCGGAACTCGAACCGCGCCCGCGAGAGCGCATCATCCCAGTACTGCGCACCGGGGTGGCCCTTGGCGAGGTCGGCCGCGTGCGCCGCGATGCGGTAGGCGATGACCCCCTGCCGCACATCGTCGCGGTCGGGCAGCCCGAGGTGCTCTTTGGGCGTGACGTAGCAAAGCATGGCCGTGCCGTACCAGCCGATCATGGCGGCGCCGATGGCGCTGGTGATATGATCGTACCCCGGCGCCACGTCCGTCGTCAGCGGTCCGAGCGTATAGAACGGCGCCTCGTGGCACCAATCGAGCTGCTTGTCCATGTTCTCCTTGATCAGGTGCATCGGGATGTGGCCGGGGCCCTCGTTCATCACCTGCACGCCGAGGTCCCATGCGCGCCGCGTCAGCTCCCCCTGCACGTACAGCTCGCCGAACTGCGCCTCATCGTTGGCGTCGGCGATGCAGCCGGGCCGCAGTCCGTCGCCGATGCTGAACGCCACGTCGTAGGCGGCCATGATTTCGCAGATCTCGTCCCAGTGCGTGTAGAGGAAGTTCTCCTGGTGGTGGGCGAGCATCCACTTGGCGAGGATGCTCCCCCCGCGGCTGACGATCCCCGTCACGCGCCCGGCCGTCAGCGGCACGTAGCGCAGCAGCACGCCCGCGTGTACCGTGAAGTAGTCAACCCCCTGCTCCGCCTGCTCGATCAGCGTGTCGCGGTAGATCTCCCACGTCAGCTC
>CAZNDQ010000120.1:0-9634 GCA_964571825.1 uncultured Planctomycetales bacterium
GGGGGGGGGGGGGGGGGGGTGGGGGGGGGGGGGGGGGGGGGGGGGGGGGGGTGGGTGGGGGGGGGGGGGGGGTAGGGGTGTATTTTCGAGGCGGCACCGGTGCGGCCGGACCTGCCGCAGCATGATCTGACGGGCGCGAACACGTGGATTCCGGAGATTCTCAAGGGCGAGTACGTGGGCGTGGTCGATCCGGACGCGCTGGACGCGGGGATCCTGCGGGCGCGGTACATGCTGCAGAACGCGGCGGAGGTGGAGGCGGAGCAGGTCGGGGCGCAGCTGCGGGTGAGGGTGACGAATCAGACGGGGCACAAGCTGCCGACGGGATATCCGGAGGGGCGGCGGATGTGGCTGAACGTTAAGTTCCGCGACGGCGGCAACGACGTCGTCAAGGAGTCGGGGGCGTATGACCGGGAGACGGGCGCGCTGACGGAGGATGAGGAGATCAAGATCTACCAGACGAAGCTGGGGATCGATGAGGCGGTGTCGGGTTTGACGGGGATTCCGGCGGGGCACACGTTCCACCTCGTGCTCAACAACGTGGTGCTGTTTGACAACCGGATTCCGCCGCGGGGGTTTACGAACGCCGGGTACGCGACGTTCGGCGGCCGGCCGGTGGGCTATACCTACGACGACGGGCAGTACTGGGATGACACTTATTATGCGATTCCGGCGGGGGCAACATCTGCGGAAGTGACGCTCAACTACCAGCTCACGACGCGCGAGTACGTGGAGTTCCTGCGCGACGCGAACACGACGAACAGCAAGGGTCAGGACATGTACGATCACTGGGAGAATTATGACCGCTGCCCGCCGGAGGAAATGGCGGTTGTGACGCTCCCGGTGACGGGTCCGACGCCCGGGGACATCGACGGGGACGGGGACGTCGATCTGGTGGATTTCTCGACACTGGCGGTGTGCTACTCGGGCGCGGACGTGACGACGCCGCCGGCAGGCTGCAGTGAAGGCGAGTTCGCCACGTGCGATCTGGATGGGGACGGGGACGTGGACCTGACGGACTTCGCGACATTCGCAACCAGCTATACCGGTTGAGTCGCGTTGCCGCGAAGTCAACAAAGGGAGTCGCGGAGAACCGCGACGGAAGAATGGCGGATGGCGGAATACTGATGCGCGAGGGGCTCGTGTCATACTGGGCGCAGGCGATGATCGAGATGCTTCGCATGGCTCAGGATTACGAATTGGGGCGGAGCGGAACACGTCAGCGCGGGGTACGGTGAATCCGTAGGTAAATGGCGGTCGAATCAGCCTGCGCGTGCGCAGAGGCGCCGTGGTCGGGTTGCGCGCGCGGGGAGCGCGTTGCAGGGAGCGCGGATCGCGCGTACAAGGGGCGGGGGAACGACGATGTGATTTCCGCGGCTGAAGGGAAGGGAAGCAACGTACTCTTTCGCGGCGGGAGGATGACGTGGGACGACATGCGGTGATCATGGCGGGGGGGGCGGGGACGCGGCTGTGGCCGCTGAGCCGGCGTGACCGGCCGAAGCAACTCATGCGATTGTTCGAGGGCAAGAGCCTGTTGCGGCAGGCGTACGAGCGGCTGCACGCGACGTTCGCCGCAGAGCAGATCCTCGTGGTGACGGCCGATCAGCACCTGCCGCTGGTGTCGGCGGAGCTGCCGGAGCTGCCTGCCGAGAATCTGGTCGGCGAGCCGGCGGTGCGCGACACGGCGAACGCGATCTGCCTGGCGGCGGTGCTGCTGGAGCAGCGCGATGCGGGGGGCGTGATGGGGGTTTTCACGGCGGACCACATCATCCGGCCGGTGGCGCGGTTCGCCGAGGCGGTGGGACGGGCGATCGTCGCGGCGGACGCGAACCCGGAGGCGCTGGTGACGCTGGGGGTGCGGCCGGGGAACGCGGCGACGGGGTACGGCTACGTGCGGCGTGGGCGGGAGATCGAGGCAGGCGTGTTCGAGGTGGCGGAGTTTCGGGAAAAGCCGGATCGGGAGATGGCCGAGCGCTACGTGGCTGACGGGAACTACGACTGGAACTCGGGGATGTTCGTGTGGACGGTGAAGGCGATCCTGGGGGAGCTGGAGCGGCATCTGCCGGCGAGCGTGGCGGCGCTGCGGCCGGTGGCCAAGGCGTGGGGCGGTGCGGAGTGCAAGCGGCTGCTGGTGGCGGCGTATCCGGGGTTGCAGAAAATCAGCATTGATTACGCGGTGATGGAGCAGGCGCGGCGCGTGCTGGCGGTGCCGCTCGATTGCGACTGGCTGGATGTCGGGTCGTGGGCGGCGCTGGCGGCGGTGGTGCCGTCGGACGTGCACGGCAACACGACGGTGGCACGGCGCGCGGTGCTGGTCGACACGGAGGACACGCTGGTGGTGGCGGAGGACGATCATCTGTTGGCGACGATGGGGGTGAAGGACCTCGTGGTGGTGCACAGCGCGGACGCGACGCTGATCTGCCGGCGGGCGGATGCGGAGCGGCTGAAGGAGATGGTCGAGCGGTTGAAGAACGAGTTCGGGGAGAAATACGCGTAAGGCGCGTCGATGGGCGATTCAGGAAATGCGGAGTGCTGAATGAAGGAAGGGATTCTTCGCTGCGCTCGGAATGATAACAATAAGTTATTCTCGAGGTAGATATCCGGGCGGTATTTGTTATGGGTCGGGTGATGGGGATTGATTACGGGCGCAAACGGATCGGGCTGGCGATCAGCGATCCGGACGGGGTGATCGGCTCGCCGCTACGGATGCAGCCGGGGAGCGGGTCGGTGGGTGGGGATGCGCAGGTGGTGACAGCGCTGGCGCGGGAGGAGGAGGTGGCGGAGTTCGTCGTGGGCCTGCCGCTGCAGATGGACGGGCGCGAGGGGGAGCAGGTGCGGCTGACGCGGGCGTTTGCGGCAGCGCTGGAGCGGGAGAGCGGGCGTCCGGTGCATCTGTATGATGAGCGGCTGACGACGTGGACGGCGGAGAAGCTGCTGCGGGAGGCGGACCTGTCGCGGGAGGAGCGGCGGAAGAAGCAGGACGCGGTGGCAGCGGGGATCATTCTGCAGACGTTTCTCGATGCGCGGCGCACGGCGGAGCGGGGGGACGATGACGCGCCGGGCGACGAGCCGCCGGGGGCCGAGGCTCGGTGACACATCTTTGATGTGCAGCGTGCGCGGGCGAACAAGGGTTTACAGTGCGTGCGCTGGGGCTTAGCGTGCTTCCGCGCGCGGGGTTGCACGGGATTGGAATACATGCCTGCGCCGTGATTCAAAATCCCACGAATCAACGGCGCAGGCATGCCACCCGCCCGTACAATTCAACAATGTCCCATTAACTCAGAATCCCTGATCTAGGTCCGCCGACGCCCGACCTGGCGAACAGGTATTTGAGTTCGGCCCCCCACCCACGCAATGGGCCGGTGGATCCTGGCCATTCGCAACGCAATGGCACTGCGGGCACGCATGGCGATCATGGTAACAGCAAGCGTATGAACCGGTGTTGCACCCGACGCTGCACGGCTGGCACCGCACGCCCAGCACCTCACCCGGCAAGAGTGTCAGATACCCGTCGCCCGGCAGGGCGAAATCGATCTCAGCATCCCCGCCATTCAGCACGAATCCCGTTGTGCGGCGGGCACCAACGGGCACGGCCGTACCCGCGGGATAGGTTTCACCGGTTTCCGTCAAAGCATCGGTCACGGCTAGCAGCAGCGTCTCGCAATCTGCGTGGCCGAGGTACACGGTTGTACCAACGCATTCGAGGAGCGTGCGTACCGAAAGAACCTCCATCAGGGTCTCTTCGGTGATATCCGTTTCGCCGGAGTAGAATGCCCGTACTGCCGTGGCCAAGGTGGCGTCCAGTGGAGCGTTGGGACTGCTCCGGCGCACATACTCCGAGAGCTGCCCGGGAAGCACGTCCGCCGGGCGTAGCTCTGCCGGACCGGATGACTCGGGTGCCTCCGGCTTGATCGCACCCGGCAAAGCGATCGCTGCGACCAAAACAATTGCTGCAACAAGACCTGTGAAGAAGTGGGAGGGACGCATGGCTCGACTCCTTCCAAACTGTCTCCCCCGCTTGTTGAGGTGTGTGAGCGCGAGACAGGGGGGGGGGATTGCCCTGCCTTGCATGGTCTCAATAATGCCACAGCATAGGCGTGTTGCAAGCGAAACGGAAGAAAAAAATTCGGGACGCCATCGACATGTGTAAATGACACCATGATGTCTTTTTTCTTACGCAACTGCGCGCCCAGTAGCACGTTGCCCGCAAACACGGATGGGGCAGAGGGTTAGCGGATCTCGGCGGGGTTACAGGCGGAAGGCAGGGGCGTAGCGTACTTCCGCGCGCGGGGTAGCGCTGCGGGATCGTGAGAGCGGATGATGGTGCGAGCGGGCAGAGCGCAGTCGTTTGATCCGGACGAGGTGCGGATGTCCTTCGGGGATCACCTGGAGGAGCTGCGGACGCGGCTGTTGCGCGCGCTGGTGGGGGTGGTCGTCGGGATCGTACTGGGGCTGCTGCTGGCGTCGCCGCTGCTGGAGGTGATCTGCCGGCCGGTGGTGACGCTGCTGCGGGCGAACCACCTCGATCCGCGGTTGCAGGCGCTCAGCCCACAGGAGCCGTTTCTGGCGTGGATGAAGGTGGGGCTGTTCGCGGGGCTGGTGCTGGCAGCGCCGTACGTCATCTGGGAGGTGTGGAAGTTCGTCGCGCTGGGGCTGTATGAGCGGGAGCAGCGGATCGTGCGGCGGATGATGCTGCCGTCGCTGGTGCTGTTCGTGGTGGGGGTGCTGTTTTTCTTTTTCATCGTGCTGCCATTGGCGCTGCGGTTTTTCATTTCGTTCGCGGGGGGGCTGACGATCGGGGAGGAGCGGCCGGGGGCGTTCATGAGCTGGGTGATCGGGGCGGAGGAAGAACCGGAGCCGGGAGAGAATTCTCCGGCGCCGCTGCGGATCCCGGTGCTGCCGGGGGGGCCGCACGAGCCGCAGGCGGGGGATGCGTGGTTCGATCCGGGTCGGGGGGAGCTGCGCGTGGCAGCGGAGGAGCAAGTGTATACGGTGGCGCTGCGGCCGGTGAGGGACCAGCGGATCGTGCAGAGCCAGTTCCGCCTGCAGGAGTACATTGTCTTCGTCGGGATGCTGTCGCTGAGCTTCGGGGCGGCGTTTCAGATGCCGGTGGTGGTGATTTTCCTGTCGTGGACGGGGCTGGTGCCGACGGCGCAGATGGCGGCCGCGCGGAAGTACATCATCTTTGGGATTGTGATCGCAGCCGCCGTGCTGACGCCGACGCCGGACGTGCTCAACCTGGCGCTGCTGGCGGTGCCGATGGTGGGGCTGTTCGAGGCGGGACTGGCGATGGCGAAGTGGCTCGAAAGGAAACGGGAGGGGCGTGGAGGAGCGGCGACACAGTGAGGCACGGGAGAAATGCGGAATGCGGAATGCGGAGTGCGGAATGGGAAGAGAATTACGAAGTTACGGAGTGACGAAGTAATAAACTATTCCGAGGGGCGCGGGCGCGGGGGAGCATCGGCGGGGGCGTGTTTCTGGGCGACGTCGAGGGCGCGGCGCATGCAGGTCATGGCCTCTTTCATGTCGGCGAGGAGTTCGTAGGCGCGGGCGCGCTGCTCCCAGGCGGCGGACTCCATGCGGCGGTTTTTGTGCTTCTGGGCGAGTTCGATGCGCTGGTCGATGTGGGGCAGTGCCTGCTGGGCGCGGCCGCGCTTGAGGTGCAGCTCGGCTGCGTGCTCGTGGACGAGGGTGAGGCCGTTCCAGAAGTCGGTGTCGCGCAGTTCGTGCAGCGCCGCCTCGAACTCGCTCTGCGCGGTGGCATCATCTTCGGCGAGGTCGCCGCAGCGGCCGAGGTTCATGTGGGCCAGGCCGAGGGCGACGCGGTCGCCGCACTCGCTGGCGAGCGAAAGCGCGCGGAGATAGTAATGCCGCGCGTCACCGAACTCCCCGCGGCGGAGAAAGATATTGCCGAGGCCGTTGCACGGGCCGGTGAGTGACGAAAGCACGCCGAGGTGGCGGCAGATCTCGATGGCCTGCTGAAACGCCTTTTCGGCTTCGTCGAGGCGGTCGAGGCGGAGGAGGACGAAGCCGAGGTTGTTCTGGAGGCGCGCGAGGTTGGCCGAATGAGGCCGGCGCGACTCGATGGCGACGGCGCTTTCGAAGAAGTGGTGGGCCACCTGGTAGTCGCCCTTGTAGTAGTTCATGGCGCCGATGTTGGCAAGGGCTTCGGCGAGGCGGAGATCGTCGCCGTGGGCGCGGGCCCACTCTTCCTGCTGGCGATGGAGGACCTGGGCGCGGTCGTAGTCGCCGAGCCGGGCGTAGCAGGCGCCCTTCAGCCCGACGGGTTCGATGTACTCGGGGTCGATCTGGAGGGCCTGCTCGGCGAGTTCGACGGCCTGCTTGAATCGGCCTTCGACGAAGGCGCGCTTGGCCTGGATGAACTTCTCGTAGGCATCGAGGTTGTCGGTGCGGGGCTGCGCAGCCGCGGGGACGTCGGCCTTGTCGGTGTGGGGTCGAATGGCGGCGATGATCTTGCCGGCGAGGTCCTCTTCGAGCGCAAGAAGGTTGTCGAAGGAGCCGGCGACGCGGGCCAGTAATTGGGGTGCCTTCATGCCCTCGCGGAGCATGTGGGCGGTGATCCAGAGTGACGAGCCGCTGTGCTGATAGGCGCCCTGGACGATGGCGGCGGAGCCGACCAGGCGCGCGGTGCGCAGCAGCTCGGTCATGCTTTCGGTGCCATCAAGGTGGATCTGGCGGCGCTGAAGGATGCGGGTGAGTTCCTGGCGGTCGGCAACGTGGACGCCGTCGATCTCCATGAGGCAACTGTTGATGAACTCGGCGAGGGCGTCGCCGATCCAAGCGTCTTCCGGCCGCTGGGAGAGGTTGGAGAAGCCGAGGGCGACGACACCGAGAGAATCGTGCGTTTCGTGGGGATCGAGGTCGGCGTGCGAGCGCTGGGGTTCGCCGCGGTGGGCGGCGAGGAGGTCGGCGAACTGGCGAGCCCCGGCGAAGCGGTGTTTGGGGCTGGGCGAAAGGCAACGGTCGATTGCTTCACGGAACCAGCGCGGGACTTCGCTGATGACGTCGTCGGGCCAAGTGACGGGTTCCTGCTGCTGGCGGACCATGATCTCGATGATGGAGCCGCCCTCATGCGGCACCTTGCCGGTGAGGAGGTGAAAGAGAGTGGCGCCGAGGGCGTAGAGGTCGCAGCGGGCGTCAAGCCGGGCCTCCGCCTCGAACTGCTCCGGGGCCATGTAGTTGGGGGTGCCGACAAGGTCGCCGTGGTTGGTGACGGAGCCGGATTGGGCGCCGGAGAGAAGCTTGACGACGCCGAGGTCCATGATCTTGATCGAGCCGTCAGGGCAGAGCATGAGGTTGGCGGGCTTGATGTCGCGGTGGAGGAGCTGCTGGCCGTGGATGGCGCTGAGGCCCTCCGCCGCCTGCCGGCCGATGTGGGCGACCTGCTCGACGGGCAGGGTGCCGATCTGGCGGATGACGTGCTTGAGATCGACACCGTCGACGAGTTCCATGGCGAAGTAGTAGGAATCTCCAAAACGGTCACAGTCGAGGACGCGGGCGACGTTGATGTGGTTGACGGCAAACCCGGCGCGGGCTTCGCGGAGGAGTCGGGAGACGGCCTCTTCGCCAAGTTCGTCGTCACGGATGGGGACGGATTTGACGACGCAAAGGCGTTCGAGGAGGAGGTGGCGGGCGAGGTAGACGCGGCCCTGAGTGCCGCTGCCGAGCGGCTTGACCAACCGGTACCGGTCAGGGCGGACGCAGGCCATACGGGCGGTCAGTTCTTCCTCGGCTTCGAGTTGTGCGGGTGAGGGAGGCCGATCGGTCTCATAACGCTTGCGGACGAGAACGGTAGCGCACTTCTGGCAGCGGCCGGCATGCCCATTCTCAAACACGCTTGCGGCGATGGGAGCACCACATGTACCGCACAGGCTACTGGTCTCCACAATGGCTGCCATCGAACAGTCCGCCCGCCTGGGAGGATGCCTGCCCCGGCTACGGGGCCGACAGGACATGATTGGTTCGACGAGGCCGGACGCCGCCGCCGACCCCTCACCAATGAGATTGTAGGGGTACGATTCGGGGCGGATCAACCGCCGGTTTGGGGTTTTGCCGCGCCGTCATGCCCCGGTGGTAAGAGCGGGAGCGAACAGGGGATGTGACAGGGGGCTTGGAACCGTGGCTGGGGCGATCAAGGCGTCGAGGGGTGGGGGCCAGGGCGGTCGGGGGGCGTAGCAAAAACTGCGCATTGGGTAGCGAACACTATTGACATTAGGACTTGCGTTTGTGTAGCCTATACGTACGAGGTCAGGTTCGGCCGGCACACGTGCGCGGCGCGTGCAGACCCCACTTGCCCCTCCACCTTCTGTAGGGGTGGATAGACGGTTGACATTTTGGTGAGCCGTCCGGAATTAGTGAACCCCGGGCGTGGCGTTGGCCGACGTTATCGATGCCCTGGGTCCCTCGGACGGATGGGTGGAAGCCGACCGGCATGAGTCGGTCGAGACAAACCATCTCAGAGGAGACAGCAGATGGAATGGATCACCAATCTCCAGGAAGCTCTGGCGTTGATCTCGGAATACTTCCTCAATTTCATTGACGAGTTGCTGGCCTAGGCGTGCGTCGTTCGCGTGCGTTGCCCTGTAGAGGTGCACGCGGACGGAGAGACGCAAGGCCCTGACTCCCCAAGGGAGAACTCGACATGGTTGAGGTCATTAACGACATCACCGACATCATCATTGATACGCAGAGCGCGTGAGCGCCAATCGAAAGTCGGCTCGCGGCTGAACTAACGCAGCCGTTACGTTGCACAGCGTGGTGCTACGCAACAGTCAATTCGCCTGAATTCGCAACGGGTTTCGCCGCCCGAAAGCTTTGGTGCCCCGATCCGATGTACTCGGTGTGTGGCGTCATGCGCCTAACGGGCTTGAGCGCATCGCGGTGCGTCGTTTGCGAGTTCACATTCGCAACTGGCATACCCATGAGGACGCAGCGGGCGAAGCAGGTGGGTACGACCGTGCGGACGAGCACCTCGCTCAATCTCGTGCGGCGCGAAAGCGGCCCGGTGGCGATCCGGCCGTGGGATCGAGCGCGTCACGCAGGACGTCGGCAAGCAGGTTGAAGGCGAGGACGGCAGTGAAGATCGCGGCGCAGGGTGCCCAGATGAGGTGGGGTGCGGTGCGAAGGTGTTCAAAGCCGACGCGGAGCATGCTGCCCCAGGCGGGCTCGGGGTCGGGGACGCCGAAGCCAAGCCAGCTCAGACCGGCTTCGAGGAGGATGACATTCCCGACGCCGAGGGCGCCGGCGACCCAGATGGGCGAAAGCGCACCGGGCAGGACGTGGCGCAGGGCGACGCGGAGAGGAGATAGCCCGAGCGCCCGGGCCGCGGGAACGTAGTCGTGGTGGCGTAGGCGGAGAACCTCGGCGCGGACTAGGCGGGCGATACCGGTCCAGCGGGTAAGGCCGACGACAAGGATGACAGTTGTCGCTCCCGGTTCCACCCAGACGGTCGCGGCGAGAATGAGAAAGAAGGCGGGGAAACAGGCAACCGCTTCGATGAGGCGCGAGACAAGCAGGTCCGTCCAGCCGCCGGCAAATCCGGCGGGCCAACCGATCAGCACTCCAACAAGCGTAGCAAGCGCAACTGAAAGGACACCGATCCGCAGGGAGACGGCGC
>CAZNDQ010000121.1:0-9608 GCA_964571825.1 uncultured Planctomycetales bacterium
GACGTGACGGGGCTGCTGCAGACGGCATTGATTACGCCCGGGGTGGCGGGGCTGCGGGTGTTGCTGACGATCGGCATGCTGCTGTATCTGCAATGGCAGATGGCGCTGGCGGCGATGGCGCTGGTGCCGCCGATCATCGTGCTGAACATGATGTGGGTGCGGCGCATCCGGCCGATCTACCGTTCAATACGGCGGGATCGGAGCGAGACGAACGCACGGGTGTCGGAGACGTTCGGCGGGATCCGCGTGGTGCGCGCGTTCCGGCGCGAGCGCGGGGAGACGCGCGCGTACGCAGTGCGGCATCATTTGATCATCCGCAAGCGGTTGTTCGCGGACATTCTCGAGCTGGTGGTGACGACGGGATGGGGGCTGCTGATTCCGGCGACGAGCCTGATGGTGATCTGGTTCGGCGGAGTACAGATGCTGCGCGGGCAGACGACGATCGGCGGGATCGTGGCGTTCCAGATGTACGTGTTCATGCTGCTGCACCCGGTGTCGCAGATCGTGTTTTCGTACGGTGGGTTGCAGCGGGCGCTGGCGTCGATGGAGCGGATGTACGTGCTGCTGCGCGAGCCGGCGGACAAGCCGGACCGGGCGGGGGCGATCGACGTGCCGCGGCCGCTGCGGGAGATGACGTTCGAGCACGTCGATTTTGCGTACGCGGACGGCGGGCGAACGGTGCTCTTCGACATCAACCTGCGCGTGGAGGCGGGGCAGACGGTGGCGCTGGTGGGGCCGAGCGGGGCGGGCAAGACGACGGTGACGAACCTGGTGGCTCGGTTTTACGATCCGACGCGCGGGGCGGTGCGGGTGAACGGCGTCGATCTGCGCGACGTGCGGCTGGAGAGCTATCGATCCCTGCTCGGCGTGGTGGAGCAGGACGTGTTTCTGTTCGAGGGGACGGTGCGGGAGAACATTGCGTTCGGTCGGCGCGCGGCCAGCGACGAGGAGGTGATCGCGGCGGCACGGCGGGCGAATGCGCACGAGTTCATCAGCGCGTTTGCGGACGGGTACGAGACGATCATCGGCGAGCGCGGGGTGAAGCTGTCGGGCGGGCAGCGGCAGCGGGTGAGCATCGCGCGGGCGCTGCTGGCGGACCCGGAGGTGCTGATCCTCGACGAGGCGACAAGCAACCTGGACACGGAGTCGGAGCAGCTCATCCAGGCGGGACTGCTGGAGCTGTTTTCGAACCGCACGACGTTCGTCATCGCGCACCGGCTGAGCACGATCCTGCACGCTGACCTGATCGTGGTGATGCAGGACGGTCGGGTGGTGGAGACGGGGACGCACGCGGAGCTGATGGAGGCGCGCGGGCAGTACCACGAGATGATCGGGCGGCAGATGCGGCACCATACGGATATTGCGGATACGCTCAATTGGTCGTAGCAGAAGTGACCAGCGACCAGTGGCCGGTGGCCAGCGGCGGAGTCGCGGAGTACCACTACGGAAGAATGCGGAATGCGGATTGTGAAGAGCAGTGCGGCCGAGGGCTGACGCCTGTATCAGCAGGTTTCAGGAAGGGTGCTTAATTGGCGATGAAGCGGTCGCTACGGCTGTTGTTTCTGCTGTGCGTCGAGATCTTGCTTCTGTGGAACTTGGCGGGGGAATTCGTGACGACGGTACCCCCGCTCGCTTTTCGCGCAACGCATGCCGGGCGGAGCATTCATACCGCGGGCACGATGCTGAGCGTCGTGTTGGCGGGAGGAGGAGTCGCGGTCGTGGTTGCAGCGCCGTCCCTTACACTTCATTTGGGAATGGGCATCTTGTGCCTTGTGGCGGGTGCGCTGGCAGTCGGGCAGGTCGTGTTGAACGCCATAGCGGCGCGCGGGAGCGGATTGCTGCAAGTGACCATGGATGCAGTGAACGTCGGTCTGTTGGGGGCGGTGATTCTGGTGGCATTCGGCGCGGCATTTCTTCGTGCCGGACGCGGTCGGGCCGATGATTGCGGATGAGGGCACTGCAATCGCATGCACTCATTTGGCGGTGAATAAGCCTACAGACCTACCACGGCTTGTCGGAGCGGATGGTGGTTTCCTGTTCGGCGATGGCGTGCAGGTCGACGCGGGCGCCGAGGTGATAGAGCATGGCGCGGATGCCGGCGAAATTGCGCGTGAGCCAGGTGTTGAGGGGGATGGTGCGGACATAGCGGCGGCGCGTCATCTCGTGGAACGCGTCCATGCCCTGGCGAAAGTAGTCGAGGCTGCCAAAGTCGAAGGGGCCTTTGTGGCGGATCGGCTGCCAGACCCAGCGTGACCACTTCAGCATCAGCTCCATGCGATCTTCCTCCATGCGGTCGGCGGGCGACATGCCCGCAGCGCGGTACATAACGCGGCGTTCATCCTCGGGCGAGCCGTTGCGCGCGGCAATCTCCACATCGGTCATGAAGTCGACGTCATCGTCGGTGTAGTGGTGGCAGCAGCCGAAGTCGATGAGGCCGAGGCGGCGATCGGCGAGGAAGAGGTAGTTGCCGGGCTGGGGATCGGCGTAGGCGAGATGCTTGCCGTAGGAGAGGCGGAAAGAGGCGAGCGCGATCTGCCGGCCGTGGTGGTCGCGCAGCTCCTGCGAGGGGTTCGTGGCGAGGAAGTCGTCGAGGTGGCGGCCGTCGATGAAGTCCATCGTCAGGATGCGGCGTGTGGAGAGTTCGGGATAGACGCGCGGGACGACGATGCCTTCGTCTTCGCGGAAGGCGAGACGGGCCAGGCGCAGATTCTCGGCCTCCTGTTCGTAGTCGGTTTCCAGTTCGAGCATGCGGAGCAGATCCTCGGCCTGATCCTTGATGTAGGGCCAGTCGCCGTGGAGGCGCATGGGGAGCAGGAAGGCGAGGAGGTTGCGATAGTCGTCGCGAATGGCGCGGGCGATGTTGGGGTATTGGATTTTGACGGCGAGGGGCCGGCCGGTGGCCTTGTGGCGCGCGCGGTGGACCTGGCCGATGGAGGCGGCGGCGAAGGCGCTGGTTTCGAAGTCGTCGAAGAGCGCTTCGGGGTCCGCGCCGAGTTCGTTGCGGACGTGCTCACGAAGCAGCGCGAAGTGCATCGGCGGCGCCTCAAAGAACAGCCGGGCGAGGACGTCGACGAAATCGCGCGGGAGGACGTTGGGATAGGTGGCGAAGACCTGGCCGAGCTTCATGATCGCGCCGCGCATGTAGCTCATGGTGCCGAGGAGTTTGAGGGCGGCGCGGAGATGGGTTTCGTTGAGGTCGCGCTGGCGGTCGTCGGCGCCCATGCCAAGCGAGCGAACCCAGTGCGCGAGATAGGCGGCGGCGAACTTGGCCTTGAGGGAGCCGAGCGTCCAGAGGCGCGTCAGGCGGCCGATGGGGACGGGCTCGTGCGCGAGCTGCGCGATCAGCGCACGGAGGGCGTCGTCGGCGCCGGGCGGCTGCGGCTGGTCGATATCATCGGGCAGGGCGGCGACGAGATCAGCAAGATTGGTGTTCATGTTGATCCTCCGTTTGGTGATGGACGACGCGGGCGAGCGAGGCGACAAACAGGCGCAGCGACTGATCGAGCAGCACGAGCGTGTCTTCCTGGTTGGGCGAGGGGTCGGAGGCCCAGTAGGAAAGCACGCCGAGGTAGAGGGACCAATAGAGGTGCATGGCGAGGGGCGCGGGCTCGACTTGCGGCGCGGTCGCGGCGGCGAGGAGTTCGCGTGCGGTCTCGAGGTGATGGAGGCGGAAGCGCTCAGCCGCTTCGCAGGTGCCGCCGGCGGAGAAGGGGCTGAGGGCGGCGTCGAGCGTGTCGCCGACGAAGGCGCGGTAGGGGCGAAGGTGGCGCAATTCAACGGCGACGTGGGCGAAGAGCGCTTCGTCGAGGGAGGCGTCGGGGCGCAATTCATTGCGAAACTCGGTGCGTGCTTCGTCGGCCGCGTCGGCGAGAAGCGTCATGGCGAGGTCCTCCTTGGTGCGGAAGTAGTTGAAGAGGGTGCCGATGGCGATGTCGGCGGCGCGGGCGAGGTCGCGGGTGGTCGTGGCGTCGTAGCCTTTCTTGTTCAGAAGGCGGCGGGCGCGATCGAGGATGCGCTGGCGGGTGTCGAGCTTGGTTTGTGGGGTGACGCGCATCGTTCCGGCCCTAAATGAGCACGCTCATAATATAGATGAGGATCGGCGGGCGTCAAGCGAAAAATGAGCGTGCTCACAAAAATTCTGACCGTGCGGCGGCGTTCCAACTGCGGCAGAATCCGCAATGGCAATTCCGGCGGGGACTTCACACAATCCGCATGCTGAGCCTGATTGCTCTAAAGTATTGTCAAAACACAGGATATGTCCGCAGTTGCAGCGAGCCGGCTCGTCTTGGCAGGCGTCCGGTGTGGCGGCATGGGGGTTGCAAGCATGCCGGTCGGGCCGAGGTGCGGTCGTGCGCCGGGAGCGGCGGCGGCTGACCGGGCCGGTTCAGGAGATCGACATGCGGACCGAACTGCTGCTGGGCGATGAGGCCGTCGCGCGGGGGGCGATCGATGCGGGCATCAGCGGGGCATTTTCGTATCCGGGGACGCCGGCGACGGAGATCTTCGAATACATCGAGCGCCATCGGGGGACGGACGGGGCGCGGCGGATCGCCGCCACCTGGTCGACCAACGAAAAGGTCGCCTACGAGGAAGCGTTGGGCATGTCCTACATGGGGCGGCGCGCGATCGTCAGCATGAAGCACGTCGGGCTGAACGTGGCAGCTGATCCGTTCATGAGTTCGGCACTGACGGGGGCGCGCGGGGGGCTCGTGCTGGCGGTGGCGGACGATCCGGGGATGCATTCGTCGCAGAACGAGCAGGACAGCCGGCATTACGCGGCGCTGGGGAACATCCCGGTGTACGAGCCGGGCACGCAGCAGGAAGCGTATGACATGACGGTCGAGGCGTTCACGGAATCCGAACGGCTCGGGGTGCCGGTGATGATGCGGCTGGTGACGCGGCTGGCGCACAGCCGCGCGGACGTGCGGGTGCGAGACGAGCCGCACGCGGCGACGGACATGGGGCGGGTGGCGGACTGGCGCGACTGGACGCTGCTGCCGGTGAATGCGCGGCGCCGGTATGCGGACCTGCTGGAGAAAGTGCGGACGCTGTCGGCGATTTCGGACTCGTCGCCGCACAATCCGCTGTGCATCGCCGGCCCGAAAGGCATTCTGTGTTCAGGCGTGGCGATGAATTACGTGCTGGAAAACCTTGACGAGCAGGATGAGTACTCGCTGTTGCGGGTGGGGTTCTATCCGCTGCCGGTGGAGCGGGTGCGGCGGCTGATCGAGCATTGCGACGAGGTCCTGGTCGTCGAGGAAGGCGATGCGCTGATCGAGTCGCGGCTGCACGGGCTGCTCGGAGCAAATTACATTCGCATCCGGGGGCGGCTGTCGGGCGATCTGCCGCGTGCGGGGGAGCTGAACGCAGACCTGGTGCGTCGCGCGCTGGGCAAGCCGGCGTACGAATCGCTGGGGGCGGCGAACGGGCTGCCGGCGCGCCCGCCGCAGCTCTGTGCGGGCTGTCCGCACAGCGACTCGTATCACCACATCACCGAGGCGCTGGAGGCGTATCCGGAGGCGCGGGTGTTTAGCGATATCGGTTGCTACACGCTGGGTGCGTTCCCGCCGTACAACGCGATTCACTCATGCGTGGAGATGGGGGCGTCGATCGGCATGGCGCGCGGGGCGTCGCTGGCGGGGCTGCATCCTTCGTGCTGCACGATCGGCGATTCGACGTTCGTGCACTCGGGGATCGCGCCGCTGATCGATGCGGTGCACGATGACACGAACATGACGGTGTTCATTCTGGACAACGCGACGACGGGGATGACGGGGCAGCAGGAGTCGGCGGGGACGGGTGCGTCGCTGATGCGGCTGCTGGAAGGGATTGGCGTGCCCGCAGAGCACCTGGTGGTGGTGGAGCCGCTGTCGAAGAACCGCGCGGAGAACGTGGTGCGGATCCGGCGCGAGATCGATCATCGCGGCTTGTCCGTCGTGGTGTCGCGGCGTGCGTGCGTGCGTATTCCACCCGAGCGGCGAAGGAGCACAACGTGAGTGAGCGGAACATCATTCTGGCGGGAGTCGGCGGGCAGGGAATCCTGTCCATCGCGTATGTCATCTGTCACACTGCGCTGCGGCGCGGGATGCACCTGAAGCAGTCAGAGGTTCACGGGATGGCGCAGCGCGGCGGGGCAGTAGTGTGCCACGTGCGGCTCTCATACGAGCCGATCCACGCGGACATCGTGCCGACAGGCAGGGCGGACATCGTGCTTGGCGTGGAGCCGCTGGAGGCGCTGCGTTATCAGGGTTTATTGTCGCCGCGCGGGTGGCTGGTGACGAGCGCAGCGCCGCTGCGGAACATCAGCGACTATCCCGAACTCGAAGTCGTGTTGGGACAGGTGGCGGCGGTGCGGCATCACGTGCTGGTGGACGCGAAGCACCTCGCGCGGATGGCGGGTTCGACGCGCGCGGAGAATATGGTGATGCTCGGGGCGGCCGGGGCGCGGTTGGGATTTGAGCCCGAGGAGTACGAGCCGGCGATTCGCGGGTTGTTTTCGGGGAAGCGGGCGGACGTGCCGGAGGCGAGCGTGCGGGCGGTGGCACTGGGTCGCGGAGCGGCGGCGGCCTACGCAGAGCTTTGCGCCGAGGGCCTGTGGGGGGGCCAGGCCCTCGCGCGGGTGGGAGAGATGAGCGAGGCGGAGCTGATCGGGTGCGGCGACGCGGCGGAGGCAGCGCGCCATGGGAGTTGATTTCGAGAAGATCGAGGCGTTGTTGGCGGCGGTGTGCGCGGACGGTCGCGAGGCGTTGTATGAGCACGAGGTGTACCGCCTGCTGCGTGCGGCCGGGGCGACCGTCGTGCCGGAAACGGTGTACGTGCCGCGCGGCGAGCGGCTACCGCGCGGGGCGCTCGATCTGATGCGCGGCGACCGCGTCGTGCTCAAGGTGGTGTCGCCGCGGATCGCGCACAAGAGCGATGTGGGCGGCGTGCGGTTCGTTCCGCGCGACTGGCTGCGCGTTTCGGCGGAAGTGGCGTTGCTGCAAGCGGGAAACTTTGGCGGGGACGGCGCGCCGAGCGGGGTACTGGTGTGCGAGTTTTTTGAGCACGGCGGCGACCGTTACGGAAACGAGCTGTTCATCGGCATGCGGTCAGCGCGGGAGTTCGGGCCGGTGATCGCGGCGGGGCTGGGAGGGCTGCACGCGGAGTTTTTCGCCGCACATCTGCAAAAGGGACACGCCTTCACCACTGCACTAGCGCTGGAGACGTCGGCGGAGGAGTTTTTCGCGCTGTTCGAGCGGACAGTGGCATACGAGATTCTCTCAGGACGGGCGCGCGGGACGCAGCGCATCGTGTCCGACGAGACGCTGCGCGAGTGCTTCGAGGCGTTTCTCTCTCTGGCGCGCCGGTTCTGCGGCAGCAACCGCGGCGACCGGCCGGCGATCCTCGAACTGGAGGTGAATCCGTTTGCGTTTGTTGACGGGCACATGATCCCCCTGGACGGGCTGTGCCGCCTAGGCGCCGCGCGGCGGGCGGGCCCGGCGCGCCCGTTGGCGAAGATCGAGCGGCTCCTGCACCCGCGGTCGATCGGCGTCGTCGGCGTCTCGGGCCGCGATGTGAACATGGGCCGGGTGATCCTGCGGAACATTCTGGCGTGCGGATTTGCCCGTGAACAATTGTGTGTGATCAAGGCGGGAACGGACGAGATCGAGGGCGTGCGGTGTGTTCCGTCGCTGTCGGCGTTGCCGGAGCGGATGGACCTGCTGGTGCTGGCGGTGCCGGCGGCGAGCGTGCCGGAGCTGGCCGGTCAAATCATCGAGTTGGACGCGGCGGAGTCGGTGATCGTCATTCCGGGCGGGTTCGGCGAGACGGCCGGGGGCGCGGCGGCGGAGCAGAAGCTGCGCGAAGCGATCGAGCGCTCGCGGCTGCGGCCGAGCGGCGGGCCGGTGTTTCTCGGCGGAAACTGCCTGGGGATTCAATCGCGGCCGGGGCATTACGACACGATGTTCATTCCGGCCGACAAGCTGGACAAGCGCTACGAAAAGCCGGGGCACGCCGTGGCGTTGATCTCGCAGAGCGGAGCGTACGTCGTCTCGCGGATCAGCACGCTGTCGACGCTTGATCCGCAATACGCCATCTCCTGCGGCAACCAGTTTGACCTCACGGTCTCAGACCTGCTGCGGCACCTGGCGGATTCGCCGCGCGTGGACGTGTTCGGCGTGTACGTGGAGGGGTTCCGTGATCTGGACGGCCTGGCGTTCGCGGATGCGGTGCGCGAGGCGACCGCACGCGACAAGGATGTAATCTTCTACAAGGCTGGCCGGACCTCGGCGGGACGAAGCGCGACGGCCGGCCACACGGCGTCGATCGCGGGGGACTACAACGTCTGCGAGGCGGCGGCGGCGAACGCCGGGGCGCTGGTGGCTTCGACGTTCAAGGAGTTCGAGTATCTGATCGACATCGCAGCGGACATGCACGGCAAGCGGATCGGCGGGCGGCGGATCGGGGCGATCAGCAATGCGGGGTTCGAGGCGGTGGGGATGGCGGACGCAACCGTGGGGCCGCAGTATCGGGTGGAGTTGCCGGCGCCGGCGGAGGGAACACGGGCGAAACTGGCGGAGATTTTGCGGGCGCATCGGCTGGAGGGGCTGGTGAACGTGGCGAATCCGCTCGATCTGACGCCGATGGCGAACGAGGAGGCGTACGAGGCGTGCGTTCGGTCGATGCTGGAGAGTGCGGAGATCGACGCGGTGGTCGTGTCGTGCGTGCCGCTGACGCCGGCGATGCGGACGACGGCGGAGGAGCTGCGCGAGGGGGCGACGTTTCCGCAGCGGCTGGCACGGCTGGCGCGGGAGACGGACAAGCCGCTGGTGATGGTGATCGACGCGGGGTCGATGTACGAGCCGCTGTCGGCGCAGATCCGGGAAACGGGGATTCCGGTGTTTCGCGCGGCGGATTCGGCGGTGCGGAGCCTGGGGCGGTACATGGAGTATCGGCTGGGGCGGGGGAGCAAAGTTGGCCGTTCTGCAGAAGCGGCGCGGCCGGCGCTTGCTTCTTCCTGACTACCTGCGCGGCATCCGGCTCACCCGTTGTTGCGGATCAACGAAAATCAGGTTGATCGATGATCTGTGGCATCTCACAACAAAAGGGCCGATGCGGAGCTGCATCGGCCCGGTTGGTCTTCGCTGTTGGTAGGCGCCGTGAGGCGCAGGATCACGGGCCGGTGTACTGGAGCAGGCCCATGTAGCGGGCGTACTTGATGGCGCGCTTGAGGTCGCGTTGTTCGGCGGCGTTGGTGCCGGCACGTTTGCGCGACATGATCTTGTGGCTCGCTGTCAAGAAGCGGCGGAGTAGATCGACCTCCTTGTAGTCGACGATCGGGCCCTTCCATTCCTTTCCGCCGCGGTCATTGAAGCGGCGTTTGGCGCGGGGACCCCGCGGCTTTTTCTTGGCCATGCCCCCCTTCGGGCCCCTTGACGGTCCTCTCGAATTCCTCTGCATCGACTTCCTCTGCTTCCTCTATAAGCATGATCGGGATGCCGTCCCGGATCGGGTAGCGCTTTCGCGTCGCTGAATCTGTTGAATATAGCCAGTCGCCGCGCTGAATCAATGGCGCCTTGCTCAGCGGACAGACGAGTATGCGGAGAAAGTCGGAAACAATCAACTCAGCC
>CAZNDQ010000122.1:0-9578 GCA_964571825.1 uncultured Planctomycetales bacterium
GGCCTCGGCGGCGCGGGCGGCGAGGAGTCGGCCCTGGGCGGTGCCGGCGCGGTCGTCGGGGACGGCGCCGCGGCCGACGGCGCGGAAGACCTCGCGCGCCCAATCGGGAGGAACGCCGTAGCCGTAGGGCTCATCCTGCCGGACGTATTTGGCGGGCGGGACGCCGTTGCCGGTTTCGCGGAGCACGCGCGACTCGACGCGCTCGGTAATCTGCTCGAAGTCGCCGGCCCTGACGCGGCTGCCGCGGTAGCGGCGCGTGTGCAGTTCCTTGAGGGTCGTGACGACGTCCTCGATGGTGATTTCCGATTCGACGGTGCAGATCCGGTCGGGTTCGTAGCGGGGCTCGCCGTGGCGGACGCCCTTGAGGCTGGTCGCCAGTTCGGTCTCGATCGTATCGCTCTCGGCGACGAAGTCGCGGACGAACGTCGAGGAGTCGATCTGAAGGCCCTTGACGCGTTCGGCGAGCTTGCGGGTGGCGTCCATCTCGGCGGCGCGGCGGGCCATGAGCCGGCCCTGCGGGAGAACATCCTCCCAACCGAAGGGGATGCGCAGCTCGGGGGGCGTGGCGCCGGAAGATCCGGGCGGCTCGTCCGCGGGCGGTTCGGGCGGGCGCGGCGCACCACTGCCGGTGACGCGGATGACGGTGCGCTCGACGCGCTCGGTCATCTGCTCGAAGTCGGTGAGTTTGACGCGGCGGCCGCGGTAGTGTCGCGTGTGCAGCTCATTGAGCGTGGTGACGACCCACTCGATCGTCACCTCCATGTCGAGGTCGCAGCTTCCGTCGGAGTAGTAGCGGGCGGGGCCGGACTCGCGGGCGCCGCGCAAGGCGGCGCGGAGGTCGGTGTCGATACGGTCGTCCTCGGCGACGAAGTCGCGGACAAAGGTCTCGGCGTTGATTTGCAGACCCTTGATTTCTTCGGCGAGTTTGCGGAGCGCGTCGACACGTGCGGCGCGCTCGGCGAGGAGGCGGCGCTGCTGTTCGTTGACGGTCTGGGCGGCGCCCGGCCGGGCGAGACCGAGGCTGGTGAGCATCGTGGCGCAGGCCGCGATGCGGATGATGATTCGAACATTCATGGGTGTACCTCGCGGGCGCGGTCCGTCACTCGGCCGGTCCTGCACGCAGACACGCGGGGTCGGGTGCGGTTAGGCCGCGGCCCAGGTCATCCTTGCGACGGCAGGCGCGAGAGGAAGCGGGCCACGCGGTCGCGGGCGACGGCGGGGCCGGGCTCGTCGGAGAGGTCGGCCGCGCGGCGGTAGTGCCGCAGGGCGATATCGTATTGGCCGAGCCGTTCGGCGGCGAGACCGGCGCCCCAGGCGGCGCGGTGGTCGGCGGGATTGGCCGTAAGTGCCGCGTCGAACTGGCGTTGCGCGCCGCGCCCGTCGCCGCGGCGGAGTCGGCGGACGCCGTCGGCACAGCGCCAGTCGTCGCTCGATTCGATGTCAGCGGTGAATTCGTAGGTGCAGGGGGCAAAGCGGCTGATGAAGTCGGCGGCGGCCTCGTCGATACAGGCCTCGATTTCCGCGCGGCGGGTGGGGCCGGAATCGGAGGCGCCGGCCGGCGTGGGTGACTCGTCATAGGCGCGAACGATCGGCGAGTGGGGCGAGGTCGAGATTTGTACCTGGCCGGTGCGGGCGGCGACGAGCTGGAACTCGGGCCGGAGGGTGACGCGACAGGCAACCGGCGCGGGGGGTTGGGCGGACTGACTCACACCTTCGAACCAGGAGGGGAAGTCGCGTGAGGCGGGTGGCTGCCGATCTTGGGCGCGGATGAGTTCACTCTCATCGACCTCGATGACGGCGGTGCCGCGAACCAATCCCTGGACGCCGAGCAGTTGGGCCTCCTCGCCGAGGGGCGCGGGGGCGGCGTCGGCGTGGCCGGCGGGAATCGCGCCGGGCGCGGTCGAGCGATCGACGACGACGAGGGGAAGTCCGGCGGCGCGCACGGATTCGGACAAGCGCTGCTGGAGCGTCTGTTCGATCGCGCGCTGCCACTGTACGTCGTCGAGGGGAGAAGCGGCGGCGCCGGTACAGCGCGTGTCGATGCGGGCGACGGCGAGGGAGGCGATTCCGGGAGGCAAAGGAGAGAGCGGGCGCAGTTCATAACGCAAGGTGATGTGTGCACGTTCGGTTTGCGCGCAGCCGGCGAGAACGATGATGCACGTAAGCGATGCGAGAGAGCGGAAGCGGCGATTCATGCGGGACCTCCCTTCGTCCGTGACGGTCGGTCGAGGCAACGGCGCTCGAATGCGGCGACAACGCTAGCCCGCGCGGGGAGGGCGGTCAAGCGGAGCAGGGGTGTTGTTGCTTTTGACCGCGTTTTGCGGCACACCTAGAATGGCGGGTTCGGAGGCCCTACTCAGTGCTCATGCCCAGGAAGACACGGTCGTTTTTCATCGGCGGGGTTCGGATCGGCGGGGACGCGCCGGTGTCGATCCAGTCGATGACGTCGACGTACACGTACGACATCGACGCGACGGTGCGCGAGATCAAGCGGATGGAGGCGGCGGGGGTGGACATTGTCCGTGTCGCCGTGCCCGATGAGCGCGACACGGCGGCGCTGCCGGAAATCCTTCGCCAGGTGAGCGTGCCGATCGTCGCCGACGTGCACTTCCACTTTCAGCGGGCGCTGGAGTCGATCGAGGCGGGCGTGCACAAGATCCGGCTGAACCCGGGGAACATCAGCGACCGGGCGCAGGTGAACCGTGTAATCGCGGCGTGCAAGGAGCGCGGGATCCCGATCCGCGTCGGGGTGAACGAGGGGGGCATCGTCGAGCGGCGCGACAAGGAGACGCGGGCGGAAGAGAAAACGGCACTTGAGGACGACTATCACGACGAGCTGATCCGCATCATGCTGCGGAAGATGGACGCGACGCTGCGGATCTTCGAGGAAAACGACTTTCACGACGTCGTGCTCAGCGCCAAGAGCATCGATGCGCGGATTGTGATCGATGCCTATCGGGCGCTGGCGGCGCGGTACGACTATCCGCTGCATCTGGGGGTGACGCACGCGGGGCCGCCGGAGACGGGGCGCATCCGGAGCATTGCGGCGCTGGGCACGCTGCTGGCGGAGGGGATCGGGCAGACGATCCGCATTTCGTACGCGGCCGACCCGGTGACGGAGGTCGAGGACGCGAAGGAGCTGCTCTATTCGCTCTCGCTGCGGCGGCGGAACGAGCCGGAGCTGATTGCCTGCCCGACTTGCGGGCGGATCGAGGTCGATCTGATCACGCTGGTGAAGGAAGTGCAGCGGCGGCTGCAATCGATCCGCACGCCGGTGAAGGTGGCGGTGATGGGCTGCGTGGTGAACGGGCCGGGCGAGGCGGAGGGGGCGGACGTGGCGGTGTTCGCGGGGCGGGGGCGCGGCGTCATTTACGTGCAGGGGGAGCAGGTGCGGACGGTCACCGAGGACGAGATGCTGGATGCGTTATACGAGGAATGCGTGAAATTCGCCGAGCGCGTCGAGCGCGGCGAGGCGATCCCCTCCAACCAACGGGTGAAGATCACGCCACCGGACCCGCTGCCGATCCTCAGGTAGCCCGCGACTTCCAGAAGTCTATTCCAGACTCATTGAGTCGACTCCGGGGTAACGGTGACTTCGATGGTGGCGTCACCGCGCTTGACCTTCAGCCTGACAGGCTCACCGCTAGCGAGCCGGCTTTGCAGCGCCTGGCCGAGATTCTCACTGTTGAGCGGTTCGTCATTGGCGGCGAGGAGCCGGTCGCCATTTTGCAGGCCAGCGCGGTGGGCCGGTGTGTCGCTCTGGACCTCGGTGACGATGACGCCGTCGGGCTGTACGTGCAGCAGGACGCCGAGGCGGAAGGGCGGCGCGTTGACCATTTGTGCCAGCGACCGGATGAGGCTCTGAGTCGCGGCTCTCCCAATCTCGTTCGTACAGAGAACGAATATCGAGCCGGTGGCTGCCGATCTGACATCAGGAGCGTCGGACCCTTCAGTGTAGGCACACTCGAAGCCGTTGCCGCTGCCGCCGGCGAGGACGGCGCCCTGAGGGGCCCAGTACTTGCGGAGCGCGCGCGGCGAAAGGAGCTTGCCGCTGCGAAGGGCGTGATTCCAGCGATAGAGATCGCCGGTGGTTGAGACCATGCCGCCGCTGCCCAGGACCAGCCAGGATGTTTTTCCCCAGTGGAGCGGCGAATTGGGCGTGGCGAATACCTTCCCGCCGTAGCCGAGCGCAACGTCGTCGTCGGAAGCACGAACGTCTTCGTAGTGGCCGGTATGCTTCATCCCGGCCGGCCCGAAGAGATGCTGGTCGAGGAATCGGGCGTACGGCTGCCCGCTGACAATTTCGACAATGGCGGCCAGCAAACCGAACGCCGCGTGTGAATGGGCCCTGTCCGTGCCCGGCGCGAAACGCAGTTCGTCTTCCAGAATTCGCTTGAGCGCCGTCTCCCGGTCGATCCACATATTGTCGGGATCAGTATCTTCAGGTCGGCCAAGGAAGTCGCGCAGGCCGGACCGGCCGGTCATGAGCTGGTCAATGGTGATGGAGCGTTTGTCGGCAGGGACGACCGTGAGGAAGTTCGTAATCGGGTCGGTCGTGCTCAGCTTGCCCATGTCTTCGAGCTTGAGGATCGCGGCTTTGGTAAAGTCGATCGGTGTCGAGCCGATGGCGAAGATCGTGTCGGGCTTGTTCGGAATGCTCTTCTCGCGGTTCGCCAGCCCATAGCCCTCGTGCAGGAAAACCTTGCCGTCGCGCACGACGAGCACGGACCCGCAAAAGCCCGCCGCCTGCTCGGCTTCGAGTCGCGCGCGCAATCGATCCCACGTGATCGGCGTGGGGTCCTGATCACGTATGGGACGCGGCGAAGACCCGGTTCGTTCTCCGAGCTGCAGCCCGGTGATCAAGTGTGGCGCAGCGGGGTCGAGCGACATGTTCAACGGCACGCCCTCGCCCGCGCATTCACCAAAATGGATCGCGAAATCGGTGGCACCGTTCCGCTGCAGCCGGATCGTGCCGTTGCCGACGTATAACCGGCGGACCTCCTTCAGCTCCACCACCCATTCGTCGAGTTTTTTCGAATTCCGCAGCGCCGGTGCGAAATGCTCGGCGATGAAGCGGTTGATCGACTCATCATTGCGCGATTCGACAAGCTGCTGGATCGCATCGACGTGTCCGCGGACGACAGGCCGCGGTGGGCCGTCGGCGGCCGGCTCCTCTTCCGCCAGGACGACACCGACCGAAAGGATCGACAGACCGACTGCCAACAGGACCATGACCCGGGACATCCGGCGCATGCTGACCTCCGTTGTGCAAGACCGGGTGCAATCGCGGAGTTGCTCGCCCGGTGCCGATGCGGGCGATCACCGGCGGAACAGACGGCCCGTGCGCGAGCCCCCTGTCAAAAAAAGGCCGCGTGCCCTGCGCTGAGGTCTGGCGGACAGCGCCGATCCGGTTGCCGCCATGGAAGCGCGAACCTATATTCACCCGACGCTCGAAGCCGGAAATACCCTCCAGGAATCAGACAAAACGATGAATCTCGACATTATCTTCACGGCGCCGCACCCGGATGACATTGAGATCGGCTGTGGCGGGACGGTCGCCAAACTGGTCAAGCTCGGCTACCGGGTCGGCATGGTCCACATGACGAACGGGGAACCGACGCCGCGGGGGACGCACGAGACGCGCATGCAGGAGATGCGCGCGGCGGCGGACATTCTCGGCGCGCAGGTGCTGGAGATGCTGGGGCTGACGAACCGGGAGTTGATGGACGGGCCGCCGGCGCGGTACGCGCTGGCGACGATGCTGCGGAAATATCGGCCGAAGGTTCTGGTGGGGATGGCCGGGCGGACGCCGAGCGCCTCGCCGGACCATTATCAGGCGCAGTTGATCACGGAGGCGGCGCGGTTCTACTCGCAACTCACCAAATGGGACGACCGGTTCGACGGGACGGCGCCGCACCGCATGGACCACCTCGTGTATCGGCCGGTGGGGATCGGGGCGGAGGTGCACCATTATCACAGCCGGTTCGTCGTCGATATCAGCGACACGATCGAGCAGAAGATCGCGGCAGTCGAGTGTTACAAATCGCAGTTCGACGAGAACCGCTTCGACGGGCTGCGGCACTGGCTGACGTGCAACGCGGGGGCCGAGGGGGGTGCGGCGGGGGTGCGGTACGGCGAGACGTACGCGCTGCCGCGGCCGTTGCTGGTGACGGACATGGTGGGGATGCTGGGGGATTACAAGATCCCGCCGCCGTGGGGCGACAAGCCGCCCAAGTCGTGAGGCGGCGCGGGACCACTCGGCTGCGCCGGTTACGGACCCGTTGATCCGATGATGATGGTCGTCGCGTCGCGCGTGGGGAGATTGAGCGCGCCGAGGGCGCGGGAGGCGGCGGTCTTGATGATCGGATCGTCGGACTTCATGGTCAGCTCGCGCAGCGCGTCGACCTCGTAGGATTCGAGCAGGTTGCCCTGTCGCTTGGCGGACTCGGCGAGCGACGCGAAGGCGGGCAGGCGGAGGGCCATGTCGACGTCGGCGGTGAGGGCGACGCGGGCGACGGCGCGCTGCGCCGCGGCGGAGGAGGCGTAGGCGAGCACCTGGGCGGCCTTGATCTGCAGCTCGGCGGCAGGGTGGTTCAGCGCGGCAATCAGCGCGGGCTCGGCCTTGGCGAAATCGAAAGCGGGAGTGCGGCTGACGGCGATGAGACGGAGGGTCTCGGCGGCGTTGAGCGCGAGCGCCAGGGCCGATTCGGGCGTCGTGGGGATGCGGCCGACGCGCGACGCGGCTTCGTCCCATGCCTGAGCGATGTCTGCGGCGGCCGCGCGATGCGGCACGACGCTCATCTGGACCTCGGCGGCGGCGATGCGGTCGGCGAGGAGTTCCTGCTCGCGGCGGGCGAGGACGAGGACGGGCGTGTTGGCGAAGCGGAAGTCGCGGCGGAGAACGGCGGCGGCCTCGGCCAGGTTGGGCTGCGTGATGTCGCTGGCGAGAACGATGAGGTCGACGTCGGGCTGGTCGGCCCGGGCGATGGCGAGCACCTCGAGCAGGTTGCCGCCGGTGACGCTGGCGACGTCCATGCCGGAGAGGATTTCGGCGACGCGATTGCGGTTTTCGCCGTCGGCATCGACGACGATGGCATGGCGGCGGCCGGTTTGGGCAAGGGCCTCGGCCAGGACGGTGGTGACGTTCTCACCGCCGGGGAACTTTTCGAGCGGGAGGGCCTGCCCGAGAGTCAGCGCCGCCTTGATGCGGACCGTGGTGTCGGGAAAGGTGAGGGCGTCAACGAGGGGCTGGCGTTCATCCTGGAGCCCGACGAGGCTGCCCGCGCCGGCGGTCGCCTGAAGCGCGGCCAATGCACCGAGGGCGACGGCCGCCTCGCGGTCGCGGACGGCCAAGCCGAGGACGGGGTGGCAGTAGCGCGGGCCGGCCGATCGCGCGTAGTAGACGCCGCGGAGAAAGCCGGGCGGGCGGGTGCCATCGGCGCTGTTGCGCGGATCGAGTTCCTCGGACTCGACGTCCATGCCGAGGCGGGCTTCGCGGCGGAAGTTGGCGGCGAGCCAGAGCGCCACGGCGCGGGTGGCGTCGGCGTCGATCTTGAGGGCCGCCTCGCCGCAGCGCATGCACATGACTTCCTCGTAGATGCGCGTGGGGACGGGGGTCGGCGTGAGGAAGTCGTCGCGCCAGAACCAGACGTTGGTCATGGGCTCGCGGACGTCGGCGCGGATGCTCTCGGTGCGATCGTAGTATTCGGCGGCGAGCCAGGTGAAGGCTTCGGCGGCGTTCATCGAGAAGAGCGGGTGGCTGGCGGGGACGATGCGGGCGACGGCAGCGAGAGCGGCGTCGCGGGAGTCGGAGGTGGAGGCGGGAGATTCGAGCACGCGCTTGATGTAGGGCACGGACTGGGGATAGCCGATCTCGGCGAGCGCGCGGATAACGGTCTGCTGGAGGACGGCATCGGTGGTGTCGAGCGCGGCGAGGAGGGGGTTGACGGCGGCTTTGCCGATCTTGGGCAGGGTGCGGATGATGCGCGGGTGGAGGGCGGTGCGTTTGGGGTCGCGGAGAGCGGCGATCATCCAGGGGACGGCGTATTCGCCGGACTCGCGAAGGCGGTCGGCGTTGTTGATCTCGGCGGGGATGCCGCCATCAAGTACCTCGATGTAGTTGACAATGCGCTGGGCGTCACGGCGGCGCTCGCGCTCGCCCTCGGCGATGCGGTCGAGGACGGCCTGGGCAAGATCTCCGACGCGCTGGTTGCTGACAGCCCAGATGAGGGCTTCGCGGCTGTTGAGCTGCTTGTCCGCGGTTTCGAGCAGGTTGGCGGGTGTGGCGTCGGGGTGGTCGAGGAGTTTTTTTCCGTAGGCGGAGGCGATGTCGTAGCGGCCGATCATGACGAAGTGGACGAAGTCGATGTAGAGCTGCTCGGCGGTCATGCCGGCGGGAGCGGAGGCGGGCGTGGCGTCGGCGGGGGCCGACTCACCCTGATCGTCGGAGGTGGTGGGGTCGGGGTCGTCGTCAGGGGGCTGGGCCAGGGCAGCGGCGTCGTCCTCTTCGGGCGAGGGTTCGTCCTGGGCCGTCGCGGCGCCGCAGTAAAACAGGCACGCGAGGAGGGCGAGCAGGTATGCCGCCGGGCGCGGCCAGAATCGGTCCGTCCGCTCAATCCGCCAGAGAGAAGTCATGGTACCTCCAAGGTCTGCTGTCGGAGAGAATTCGCGTGTTCGCGATTTCGCCTGGTCGCCGGGAATCGTGATCCGGTCCGCAGTTTCCCGGGTTGCCCGCCGCGCGCGGGACGGAAAGCCCCTGTTCATTAACGGCACTCATCTTATGAACGAGGCGACGGCTGCGTCAAACGGCAGGCCGCCGGATCGGGGCGATCCGGGCGGTTGGGGCCGGTAGTCACCCGCGCGCTGAGGGACTATACTGCCGACCTGATGGCGACGGAAGAAGCGGTGATCGCGGCGGCGGGGGCGGAAGCTCCGTCTCGCGCGCCCGAGCTGGGTACGATCGACCGGCTCAAGTTCGACCTGGTCCGCAGCTTCTTGTATGCGTGGGCGCGGTGCTTTTCGCTGACGGGGCTGTACAAGTTCGGGCAGTTCTTCGGGATCTGCGAATATCTGATCAACCACAAGCGGCGCGGGCGGTTTCAGCGGCGGCTGGGGGAAGTGTTCGGGGACACGCTGACGCCTTCGCAGGCGCGGCGGCACACAATCCGCTTTTTCGTGCGGACGCGCTGCGACAAGCTGTTCTACCTCATCTTCGACAAGCTGCCGAAGGAGAAGATCCTCAAGCGGCTGCGATTCCATCGGCGCGAGGTGCTGGACCGGGAGCTGGCGCGGGGTCGGGGGCTGTACGTGACGCTGTCGCACCACGGGTCGCACCACGTGGCGGGGCTGATCATGGCGCTGATGGGGTACAAGGTGGCTGGGGTGCGGGACCGCAACGAGGGTCCGCTGCGGCGGTACGTGCAGCAGCGTTTTGAGGAGACGTTTCCGGAGATCCGGAGCATCAAGGTATTCTTCTCGGACACGTTTCCGCGGGACCTGTACCGGTGCCTGCAGGATGGGTACATCCTGGCCAGCGCGCTGGACGTGGAGCGGGACCGGGGGCCGCGGCTGCGGCGGGT
>CAZNDQ010000123.1:0-3296 GCA_964571825.1 uncultured Planctomycetales bacterium
GCCGACATCGACCCCGAGTTCTCCAAGCAGCAGCTCGTGCTGCTCACGCGCGAATGGTACATGCACCCCAACGGCCAGCTCCCCGCCTATGAATGGGCCTTCGGCGACGTCAACCCGCCGGTGCACGCCTGGGCTGCGTGGCGCGTCTTTCAGATCGATCGCAAACGGCGCCGCACGGCCGGTGAGCCCGACTTCCCCGGCGACCTCGCCTTTCTCGAGCGCGTCTTTCACAAACTGCTGCTGAACTTCACCTGGTGGGTCAACCGCAAGGACGCGCAGGGCCGCAACATTTTTCAGGGCGGGTTTCTGGGTCTCGACAACATCGGCGTCTTCGATCGCTCCGCGCCGCTGCCCACCGGCGGCTTCATCAACCAGGCCGACGGCACGAGCTGGATGGCGATGTACTGCCTGAATCTCCTGCGCATCGCGCTCGAACTTGCCCGGCACAACCGCGTTTACGAGGACATCGCGACGAAGTTCTTCGAGCACTTCCTGCACATCGCGGAGGCGATGAATAATATCGGCGCCGACGTGCCGGCTTCGGCCGGCGGAACCGATTCCGGCGTCGGTCTCTGGTGCGACGGCGACGAGTTTTTCTACGATGTGCTGAACCTTCCCGACGGACGGGCCGTGCCCCTCCGCCTCCGCTCGATGGTCGGCCTGATCCCGCTTTTTGCGGTCGATACGCTCGAACCCGATCTGCTCGACGAACTGCCGGACTTCAAGGGCCGCCTCGAGTGGTTTCTCAGTTACAGGCCCGATCTCGCGGCGCTGGTCTCACACTGGGAGGTCCCGGGCGCCGGCCGGCGCCGGCTGCTTTCGCTCCTCCGCGGACACCGGATGAAGGCCGTCCTCCGCCGCATGCTCGACGAGACGGAGTTCCTCTCCGACTACGGCGTTCGCGCGCTCTCGCGACATCACGCCGAGAACCCATATGTCTTCGACTGCGACGGCCACTCACTGACCGTCCGCTACCAGCCGGCCGAGTCCGACAGCGGCGCCTTCGGAGGGAACTCCAACTGGCGCGGACCCATCTGGTTCCCCGTCAACTACCTGATCATCGAATCGCTGCAGAAGTTCCACCACTACTACGGCGACGACTTCAAGATCGAGTGCCCCACGGGCTCCGGCAACCGGCTCACGATCCTCCAGGTGGCTGATGAACTCTCGCGCCGGCTGTCGCGCCTGCTGGTGCGGGGCCCCGACGGCCGCCGGCCCGTCTTCGGCGACTCGCCGCGCCTCCAGACCGACCCCCACTTCCGCGACTACCCGCTCTTCTACGAGTATTTCGACGGCGACAACGGCCGCGGCGTCGGCGCAGCGCACCAGTGCGGCTGGACCGCGCTCGTCGCGCGCCTGCTCACACCGCGCGCCCCATTGCCTCAGTTCGAGACGCGCGCTCCGCGCCGCCGGGTGGAACTCCCGGCGCGATCCGCATCCCCGGCGCCTGCAACTGCATCCAACGTGACATAGCCCCCGGTCCCTCTACGACGGAGCAACGCCATGACCAACACGGCAACCAATGCTTCCACCCCCATGTCCAGCGCGCGCGTCCGCGACCTGATGCCCGACGACCTGCCGCGCATCGAGATGCCGGCCTGCGAGGTCCGACCCGTCCTCCGCGGCCAGAAGGCCCTCGTCACCGGCTCCAGCTCCGGCATCGGCCGCGCCGTCGCCGTGGCCCTCTGCGCCGCCGGCGCCGACGTGATGATCAACTACGCCGGCGACGAAGTCGGCGCCCGTGCCGCCGCCGAAGAGGCCACCCACTGCGGCTGCACCAGCCGCGGCCGTGCCATCACCCACCGCGCCGACGTCTCCGACGAAGCGCAGGTCCTCGAGATGTTCCGCCGCCTCCGCGACGAGTTCGGCACCATCGACATCCTCGTCAACAACGCCGGCCTCCAGCAGGACGCGGCCATCGAGGACATGACCCTCGCCCAATGGAACAAGGTGATCAACGTCAATCTCACCGGCCAGTTTCTCTGCGCCCGCGAGGCGATCCGCGAGTTCAAGCGCCGCGGCGTCCGCAAGGAAGTTTCCTGCGCCGCCGGCAAGATCATCTGCATGAGCAGCGTGCACGAAGTCATCCCCTGGGCCGGGCACGTCAACTACGCCGCCAGCAAGGGCGGCGTGATGCTGCTGATGAAGAGCATCGCGCAGGAGGTCGCCCCCTGGCACATCCGCGTCAACAGCATCGGGCCGGGCGCGATCCGCACGCCGATCAACCGCGCCGCCTGGGAGACTCCCGACGCTTATCACGATCTGCTCCGCCTCATCCCCTACAAGCGCATCGGCGAACCCGAGGACATCGCCCGCGCGGCCGTCTGGCTGGCCAGCGACGAGGCGGACTACATCACCGGCACCACCCTCTTCATCGACGGCGGCATGACCCTCTACCCCGGCTTCGAAGCCGGCGGCTAGCGGCACCAGGCACAACTGATGACCGGCCCGAGCTCGCGTGATTGGAGCCGGTGGAGGGGTATCGGGGGCAAGTCGAGATTCATGGGAAGGCGGTCGAGCAGATGGGAATAGGGCGGGTGGCGCAGCGGTGGCTGGTGTTTCTAGGTGCACGGAACCTCGTCGAGTTACGGTAGGCTATGCAGAGCAAATGCGGTATGACGGCGAACAAGGACGGGGGCGCCTGTTTGGAATCCAGCCGGCACAAGACTCGACAGTCATGGAATGAAGCGGGCCATGCGCACTTCATGACATTCTCGTGCGTCAACCGGCTGCCGTTGCTTTCACGAATTCGAACCCGAAGGTGGGTTGTGGATGCGTTGAGTCGGACAGGCAGGGAGATGAACGTGGCGCTGTGGGCATACGTCATCATGCCCGAGCACGTGCACGTCGTGGTGGTGCCGAGGGACGACAGTTACAACATGAAGAACATCCTGGTGTCGATCAAGCGGCCGGTGGCGGTGGCGGCGCGACGGTATCTGCGGGAGTCCGGGGAGGTCAGGTGGCTGGAACGACTCAGCGTTCAATACCCGTCCCGATCGGTGTTTCGGTTCTGGCAGCCTGGGGGCGGGTTTGACCGGAACATCTTTCGCGAGCGAAGTCTTGCATCGGTCATTGACTACATCCACGCGAATCCGGTAAGGCGTGGATTGGTGAGGGATCCCACGGCATGGAGGTGGTCGAGCGCGGCATATTGGGATGGCGTCGCGGACGTGCCGTTGAAGATGGACCATCCAAACGAATGATGCAGAGCGCGTGTGGGCAGCGGCGCGGCGCGGGCCGCTGGTGTTCGCACTGCTGGAAGCAGTGGCACACGAGGGGACGGCTGGTGTGGGGAA